>CAILXB010000174.1 GCA_903838025.1 uncultured Chlorobiaceae bacterium | reverse complement strand
GATTCTGCTTACCTTCTTTTTAAGTCCAACTCGGGCTGTTTTCCGTACCAAAAGATAAAACCTGAATTTAATGAAAAGCTTTTAGTTATTCAAATTCTCTCTCTCATTTGAGTAGCTTCCTTTTCATGGACGTTAACCCTACACCAACATCTCCTGGAATTTTGCCCGAAAAAAACAGTATGAAAACTGTCAAAGGATTCGCTTCAGCAACCGTCGGAAACGTTGCATGTGGCTTTGATGTCTTAGGATTTGCCATCACCGAACCCGGTGATGAAGTAATTCTGACGCTTTCCGACCAACCTCACTCCGGTTCTCCGGTTTCAATTGTGAGCATCACGGGCGACGGTGGTGCGCTTCCGCTTGACCCAAAAAAAAACACATCAAGCTTTGTTGTCCTCAAATTTCTCGAATATATCCGCGCCCACAAACAAATTGATTTTACCGGTCATATTTCCCTTGAGCTCAAAAAGCACCTGCCGCTAAGCAGTGGAATGGGAAGTAGCGCAGCAAGTGCCGCAGCCGCACTGATTGCCGCAAACGAACTGATGGGCAACCCCTGTTCGAAAATGGAACTGGTGCACTTTGCCATCGAAGGTGAGCGGGTTGCCTGCGGCTCAGCCCACGCCGACAACGCCGCGCCGGCAATTCTTGGCAATTTTGTGCTGATCCGGAGTTACACGCCGCTTGATCTCATTACGATTCCCTCACCCGAACACCTCTATTGCTCCCTGGTACACCCGCACACCGAACTGCGTACGGCCTACGCCCGCTCAGTGCTGCCCAAGGAGATTTCGCTCAAAACAGCAACAGAGCAATGGGGCAATGTCGGCGCTCTTGTTGCCGGACTGCTCACTTCCGACTATGACCTCATCGGGCGCTCTCTGGTGGACGTTATTGCCGAACCGAAACGAGCTCCGCTCATCCCCGGTTTTTTTGAAGTCAAGCAGGCAGCTCTCGACAGCGGCGCTCTCGGATGCAGCATTGCAGGCTCCGGACCCTCAATTTTTGCCTTTTCCTCCTCTGAAAAAACGGCCATTGCCGTAGGAGATGCAATGAAAGAGGCATTCCTCCACTCCAAAGCCCCCCTTCAGTCAGACCTCTGGGTATCACCCATCTGCAAGGAAGGCGCCAGAATAATCTAATACCCTTTGACAAAAGAGAACCGTACGACCCATGATCTACTTCAGCACCAATAAATCATCAATACCCGTTTCCATAAAAAAGGCAACGCTTGAAGGGCTTGCACCCGATGGAGGGCTCTATATCCCCTCCGAAATTCCCCGTTTCTCCCCCGAAGAAATAACGCTCCTCGAAGGGGCAAGCTTCAACAACATCGCCTTTGCCATCGCAAAAAAATTTATTGACGGCAGCATCCCCCCCGACCAGCTCAGCGACATCATCGAAAGCTGCTATACCTTCGACACACCGATTGTTCAACTCAACGAGAACACCTTTATCGAAGAGCTTTTCTGCGGTCCAACACTTGCCTTCAAAGATTACGGCGCACGCTTTCTTGCCCGGCTGACCGGCTATTTTGCCGCCGAAGAGGAGAAGCTGATCACCGTTCTTGTTGCCACGTCGGGAGATACCGGAAGCGCCGTCGCTTACGGCTTTCAGGGCATTGCCAACACAAGGGTGGTGCTGCTCTATCCCTCAGGCAAGGTGAGCCGCCTGCAGGAACAGCAACTCACCACCGCCGGAGGCAACGTTCACGCCCTTGAAGTACAAGGCGATTTTGACGACTGCCAGCGCATGGTCAAACAGGCCTTTGTCGATCCCGATCTGAGCAAATCCCTGACGCTCACCTCGGCCAATTCCATCAACATTTCACGGCTGATCCCGCAATCCTTCTATTATGCGTGGGCAACCATGCAGCTCAAGGAGCGCTTCGGCTTCCAGAACCCTCTCTTTTCCGTCCCAAGCGGCAACTACGGAAACCTCACGGCTGGCGTGCTTGCAAAACGGATGGGTTTCCCCATAGGTCACTTTATTGCCGCCTCAAACGCCAACGACAGCGTGACTCGCTACATTGATGAAGGGCGCTACGAACCACGTCCAACCATCACGACTCTTTCAACCGCAATGGACGTCGGCAACCCGAGCAATTTTGCCCGACTGAGATATTTCTACCACAACGACCATGACTCCATGGCAAAAGATATCACGGGCATTGCAGTTTCGGATGAAGAAACCATCGCCACAATCCGTTCAGTCCATGAGCGCTTTAACTATGTCATGGATCCGCATACCGCCGTCTCATACCGGGCCCTCGAACGCTTCAGAGGCAATGAAAGCAATGCGAAGCAAGCTGGTATAGCCCTTTCAACCGCCCATCCGGTAAAATTTCTTGACGCAATAGAGAGTGCTCTGGGCCAGAAAATCACTATCCCCTCGAACCTCACGGAGCTTATGGAAAAGAAGAAAAGTGCCACTTTGATCAGTTCAGAGTATAAAGAGCTCGCCTCTTTTCTCAACGGACTCGACCAGTAACCCTTTACTGAGTACGGAATGAACTTCAGAACACTTCTGTTCCTTTTTATCCTGATACCGATCATGTTTTTCGGGATACTTTTGACCCTGCTGATCAATCTCTTCGACCCATCAGGCAGCAGCTTTCACAGAATAGCCGCATGGTGGGGACGGCTCAGCGCAAGAATTTTTGGTATCACCATCGAGGTAACCGGCCGCGAAAATTACAGCACGGAACAGAACTATCTTGTTGTCAGCAATCACGCTGGCATGGCCGATATTCCACTGCTGCTCGGCGCCATGAACCTCGACCTGCGTTTTATGGCAAAAGAGGAGCTTGGAAAAATACCACTGTTAGGCCGGGCGCTCAGGCAAGCAGGCTACGTCATGATCAAACGGGGACAAAACAGGGCTGCACTGCAAAGCCTCTCGGCCGCAACAGAGGTACTGAAAAGCGGCCATTCGCTCCACATTTTCCCCGAAGGCACCCGCTCGGCAACCGGAGAGCTCCTCCCGTTCAAGCGCGGAGCCTTCCGCGTTGCACAAAAAGGAGGTGCCCCCGTTCTTCCCGTCACCATCATCGGCAGCCACCTGATCACCCCGAAAAAAAGTCTGAAAATCAACAAGGGAACCATCAGAATCATCATCGACAAACCGATCCAGCCATCACAATTCGAAACGGTTGAAAAGCTTATGGCCGCCTGCTCCACAGTGATCACAACCAATTTCAACCGCTACCAGAACAACTAAATCTGGCGGTAGAGGTTCACCATCTCAATGGCCGTCATGGCGGCATCAAAACCCTTGTTGCCCGCTTTAGTTCCAGCGCGTTCTATGGCCTGCTCAAGGTTTTCGGTGGTCAAAACGCCAAAGGCAATAGGAATCATGGTATCGAGGGCAACCTGGGCAATGCCTTTGGTCGCTTCGGCGGCAAGAACATCAAAATGAGGCGTGGCTCCCCTGATAATAACCCCAAGGGTGATAATGGCATCATACTTGCCACTGAGAGCAACCTTTTTGGCCACCATCGGCAGTTCAAATGCGCCGGGGCAACGGTAAATGGCGATCTGCTCCTCCGAACCTCCATGACGGCGGATACAATCAACCGCACCCTCAACCAGCTTCTGCCCGATAAAATCGTTAAAACGTGCAACCACAAGCGCAAAGCGGATATCTCCGGCGCTCAAAACTCCTTCAATCTCTTTCACCTGCATAACAAGTATCTATTTGAATTATTTTTACGAACGACAATAGCCGAGCATCCTCTCCACAAGATCAATAAGAACATGGCCAATCGTGATATGGCACTCCTGCACCCGGTCGGCAGAACCTGAATGGGGCACAATAATTTCAAGATCAGCCAAACCCTTCATCTGGCCACCACTCCCCCCAAGCAACGCAAGCGTCTTCATCCCCTGCTGCTGCGCAACCTCCAGCGCATTAATTACACTCCGGCTGTTCCCGCTGGTTGAAAGAGCGAGCAAAATATCCCCCTCCCGCCCGTAAGCCTCCACAAGCCGGGCAAACACGGCATCATAACCGAGGTCATTGGCCCCCGCCGTCAAAGCAGAAGTATCGGTAGAGAGTGCGATTGCCGGAAGTGCCGGACGCTCCACACTGCTGCGATAACGAATGGTCAGCTCCGTTGCCAGATGCTGAGCATCAGCCGCACTGCCGCCATTACCACAAAGCAACACCTTTCCGCCATCCTCAAAGGTACCGGCAATCATGCGTGCCATGGCAACAATCACCGCACTGTTCTGCCGTGCCACCCTCTCTTTAAGCTGTGCACTGTAGAGCATGGTATCGAGCACCACCTCCTCATAACGAGTACGGTCAGTCAGCCCATCAGAGCAGCCGCATTCATTGATCATAACAATAACTATTTAAACCAGTAACGAAATGTGTTGCGGTAATATACAGTAAAAAGCGGGATTTCGCATCCCTGTCAAAACGCTGGAAAGAGACGCAAACAACTCCAAAGGTTCCAGTTCAAGAAATTCCTGCCATGAAAACCACGAGTTTCCAGTTTTTTTGAGAGCGCTTAATGATCATAAATTTTTTGCTCACTCTATTGAGTAATTTTACTCAGTATAATTAACCGCAATTATAATTGACAAATTATTATTATAATGACAATAAATGTTATCGTTATGACAAGCAGAACCACACCACTCTACCCCGCTTCGGCAAAAGAGATGGAAGCTCTGGGGCAACGCCTCAGAGATGCGCGGCTTCGTCGTCGCTTTTCCATGGAAACCGTCTGTGCCAGGGCCAACCTTTCACGTCCGACGCTCTACAAAATTGAAAACGGTGACCCATCGGTTGCCATCGGCTTCTACGTTCAGGTGCTTCGCGTCCTCGGACTGCTTGCAGATTTGTCGTTGATCGCCAAGGAG
>CAILXB010000173.1 GCA_903838025.1 uncultured Chlorobiaceae bacterium | reverse complement strand
TATCATATCGAGGTAGTACTGTTTGTCAAAAGCCCTATTTTTACTGTATGATGCTTTTTTACCGATCTTCTGCGCCACCTTTTGAGCGATATAAAAATTTGGCTTGCGCCCTTCGATAAGGGATTTTGCTTTAAGCAGCTTTTCTTCATCGTTACTGAGTGGAAGCTTCTTTTGCACCTTGTCAAGCGCCATGATTTCGCTGAGAGTCAAGTCTCCAGTGCTGGCAAGCAGACGGGCATAGTCCATGCTCAGCACCTTGCCGGTGAGTTTCAATTTTACACGATTGCTTGACAGCTCATAATCGGGCAACGGGAAAAATCAGGCGCTCTGCAACAGAAACAACTTCCGGATTCCGCCACCTGCCGTATCCACCATCTTCAGATTGAACATAGCCGTCGCTAAAAAGCGATTCCGGTAATACTCCTCCGGTGCGTCTTCCATCACTACACGCTGCACATCGCCAGGCACAAAACTCCCGAGGTTGGTAAAGGTCAGCGTCTCGTCTCCCTCAATCACATTGATGCGCCCAGCCAGGGAATAATCCTGATGGGCAAGGCAATTATTTACAGCCTCACGAATTGCATAAGGCTCATATTGATCAATCTCTTCAGGAAAGAGCGTACCTTCAGGGAGATAGCGGTATTTCAGATTGCGGATTTTGGCATAGACCTTGTCAACAGCAGGCAACATCGGCAACCCGAACAAGGCATAGTCACGGTCATTGCCTTGATGATCTTTGAGTATCCAGCGGATTTTGACATCAGCAGGCAACAAAAAATGTTCAGCTTCATTGTTGCCCAGCAATATCAGAGCGGTACGGGTTAACTTTCCTTTGATGGATAATTTGGCCTTGTTCAAAAAGGTCGCATTGTCCCACTCGTCAACGTCACCCGATTTGTCAGGGAACTTGCTCTTGAAGTTGTTGCGAGCGACCCGCAGAGCCTCGTCATCCAGATCATCCAGCCCCGCATCGGGTACTATTGCCGCACTCCAATCCTCCAGAGTTGCCTGTGCACGGATGCGTTCGATCTCTTCCAGATTAAGTGGCGAGAGTGACTCGCCTTCACGTCCATAATAGTGCCCGTCAAAGGCAATTGGCACACCCTTTGGTGCTGCAGGAATTTCGAACAAAAGCACTCGACCATCGTGATGCTGCACTTCATGAATGTTGATAAACGTAATGCGACTGGTGGTTTTTTCGGCAATCCCCTTTTTCAATCGGTCAAGATAGTGACGCTCACGGCAATAGTTTGAGCCAACAACCTGCCGCTGATTATTAACACCAAGCACCAGCCAGGCCACTGAGTGATGATTCAGATTGGCCTCATTGCTCAATGCAGAAAAATATTTTCCGAGATGGGAAAAATCATAGCTGTTTTTAGCCTCCTTGAATTCTACCACCTCGCTCTCAGCAGTTAAGGCAAGCAATGCGTCAAGTTTTGACGCAGCATCAAGATGCTGAATGTTCATACTGCTACCCTTGCTTCTTCTTTCAGAAATTCATGCAACATGGTAAGGCGAGGATCTGAAACATTACCCTGTGATTGCCTTGTTCGTTGTTGAACATTCGGCTGCCATTTCTCGTTCAAGAATATAACTCAACCGTTACTATTACCGCAGTGCGGGCGCTCCGTTTTACCGATTACCCTCAAAACAGCATGACCGATTGCGCTGGCACCGAATCCCGCATTTGTGGAAGAGAGAAAGGGTTGGCAGAAGAGCCTGTCAATGAACGGAAGCTCAAACGCGAAAAAACTTGAGACTTGAAGATGAGTTTGCGACTCTTCGGGCAGTCTTGCATGCCCGTACGCAGGCAGGCCTTACCCAGGCTGAAGTTGCTTCACGTATGGGAGTTTCGCAGCCTGTTCTGGCACGCATTGAGGCCAGCCTTGGTAAACAGGATCACTCTCCATCACTCAATACCTTGCGCCGATACGCAGACGCATGCGGCATGAAACTG
>CAILXB010000172.1 GCA_903838025.1 uncultured Chlorobiaceae bacterium | reverse complement strand
GTAACCAAGGCGTACCGGCTTCCAGCAAAGTTCATTATCCACACGGTTGGACCAGTCTGGCGTGGCGGCACAAATGGCGAACCAGAGCTTCTCGCCTCATGCTACGCGAAATCGGTTGAACTCGCCATTGCAAAGTCAGCCGTATCAATAGCTTTCCCGAGCATAAGCACCGGCATCTACGGCTACCCAATCGAGCAAGCTGCCCGCATTGCAGTGCAAACGGTATATGCCAGTACAGGCAGGCAAAATATCTTGCATGAAGTGGTGTTCTGCTGCTTCTCAGAGGCCGATCTGAAAGTCTATGAAAACGCACTCCGGGAAGCTGAAGGCAATGTAGTGTGTAGAGGATAATGGGCTTAATGATAGCGGGATCACAGGCGAATAGCTCGCATAGGGCGGTGTACTGGCCGAGATGAGCTTGGTTAAACATTAAGGCACGGAAACGCTCTTGCTCGACCCAGCAGAAAAGATGGATGAGATATTTTTCATTCTTGATACGGCCCTCGGAGAACTTGGAGTAAATGCGATAAGATGAACTGTCGTCGGCAAGGAATTGGCCAGTAAGAACACCGGCCAAGTCTTGCTCATCGCAAGTGGTATCGTGATTTACAAACACCAATACGTTTGGGGTTTCGGGGCTCGTATTTACAGCCAGAAACTGCGCAGTCGCCTTGTGGATATCATCTGTCAGGCGGTTGAATACCGGGTCATTACGAAGCCCTCCAACAATTTGGCCGGGGGAGCCGCTGTATCTAAAATCTTGTCTAACCACATATCTTCAACGACGGACTTAACCTCACAAAAGAACATCAATGCTCCATCTTTGAACACTCGAAAATCGGGTGTCTTGCCTTGACTTCTCTCGACCTTTGAGAAGTGTTCTGCTCAAAGTCCCTTTTCGGCCAGAAGCTTTACAACAAGTTTCTCATCTTCAGACAATGGCATCTGGCCCCCTAACATTATAGTTCGCTTACTCGATAAACACTCATCAACGAAACAAAGAACCCCAATGAACACGCTCACTACAGTCGATCTTAAACACAGGGGTATTGCGGCTATAGAAGAGGCTCTTGTCTTCGGACCTGTTCATGTCATGAAACACAACAAACCAACGGTAGTTATTTTGCGGGAATCTGAGTATCAACATCTCGTACAGGCAACATCACGCAAGCAAAACCACAACGCTGCACACTGGATTATGAATTATAAGCCAGCAGGCTCCCGCTCAAAAGAGGAGATTGACCGGCAAATCGCCAATGAGCGGAACTCATGGGTTTTGGTATGATTCTGTTTTTTGATACCTGAGTCATCTCTCGTGTTCCAATATATTTGACTCGAATGAAACGCAAGGTTTACATCGAAACATCTGTCATCAGCTACCTGACGGCTTGCCCAAGCGAAACGATTCTTTGAGCTGCTCACCAACAACTCACTCAGTCTTGGTGGGAAAAACGCTTTGAGTACGATCTTTTCGTTTCCCAGTCAGTCTTGCAGGAATGCTCGGCAGGCAACCCCGATGCCGCAGAAAGAAGACTGGCAGCACTTGAAGGACTTGACCTGCTTATCGTAACAGAAGAAATGATAGCCCTTGCCGAGGCACTGATCAGCCAACGACTCATTCCGGCCAAAGCAATTGAAGATGCCCTGCACATTGCTATAGCCACCTTGCATCATGTAGATTTTTTGCTAACATGGAATTGTCGGCATATAGCCAACCCTGTAATTCAGGAAGGTATTGCTGAATATCTTGAACAACATGGATTATAACGCTCATCATGGAGTTGTGCGACCACACAAAAAAGGGTTGAGTTACTGGTACGATTATACGGAATGAGAAGAAAGCGTATGAAGGTGTTCATCCGAAAGCAGTGGCTCTGCGTCCTCATCTGCGGGGGCCTTGCTTATTGCATTGTGGACGCCATCTTCATTGAACCCCATTGGATCAAGGTCACCCGACTTTCCTTGGGCGAGCGCCCCTCCCTTTCCTCGGGGCATTGATCGTTCCTTTTGGCGTGAACGGATATCAGTTGGGCGTATACCCAACGCCAGCGGGGCCTCTTTATGTAAGTGCTGGCCTGGGAACGTTTTTCTTGCCAGTCCGTTTCTTTTGCCGGCCGGAGATCACATTGATTGAACTATGATCGGAGAACAACCGTCGTAGATATACAGTGTTGCAAGTGTTATCATGGCTCTTTCAGGAAATAGAATATCAAAACCGGTTAAGCGTCAATATAGGCTCTTTCGGGAGGCAATTTATTATCTTTGAGCCATACCGCTTTTTCATGGCCATCAACAGCAGTTCACTATGATACAACAGCTTCACCTGAAAAGAGTTGGGCCATTCCCGGAGGCCAGTGTCGCTTTCGCCGACCGATTAAATCTGTTTACAGGTGATAACGGACTTGGGAAAACATTTCTGCTCGATAT
Source organism: uncultured Chlorobiaceae bacterium (assembly GCA_903838025.1). GTDB lineage: Bacteria > Bacteroidota > Chlorobiia > Chlorobiales > Chlorobiaceae > Chlorobium. Next base: position 3,529 of record CAILXB010000172.1, on the reverse strand, counting down.
TGTCTGGTGGGCATTGACTGGCTCATGGGCCAGTAATCCGGCATGGCCACAACGGCTTAAAGGCGAAGTTGCTGAAATAAGCTACCACTTGATTGGTAAAACGGGGCCAACGAAAGATGCTGCAAACAGTCGTTTTGACTACACTCATCAGGTTTGGCCACGACCCAAGGCACGACAGGTTATACCTGGCCTTGTTATTTATGTTCGAATAGATGGCAGTTTTTCTGTATGGGATCCAGCACGCAATTACTGGAAAGCATCACTGGCGAAAGGCGTTGTTCAACCGGACAGGCCAAATGCCTACCACTTTACACCCGACAATATCTGGAATGGTCTTGAAGAGGAGAAAAAAATTCTCTGTAACGGTCTTATCCGTGATTGGGTGACATGGCAAAATCAGCCCGACCAGAATGAGACATCTCCATTCAATCTTCTCTCGAAGGTGATTGAAAAGCTCTCTCCACACCCCGAAGAATGGATGAAGCCTGGGAAACCAATCCGTGTGGCGCTTGAAGATGTGCGCGATATTCCTACCATCGAACTGCCTTACGCGAGTATTCCTGTAACGCATGCGTCAGCCGGAATGAAGCGGATACTTGGGCTTGCCTATTTGCTGGTCTGGACATGGTACGAGCATGTGCAAGCTTCAGAGTTGCTCAACCAGTCTCCGACCGACACGGTCATTCTGCTTATGGATGAGGTCGAATCACATCTGCATCCTCAATGGCAACGATCAATTTTACCTGCAATGCTCAGTGTTGCGACAGGACTCAAGGAAAAAATTAAAACCCAGGTGGTAGCGACAACTCACTCACCCCTCGTGCTCGCTTCAATCGAACCCTCATTCGATGAGAGCAAAGACAAACTTTTTAGGTTTGGCCTGGAAAACAAAAAAGTCACCCTGGAGGAAATCGCGTGGGCAAAGCAGGGAGATGTTGTCGGCTGGCTCACTTCTGAGGTTTTCGGCTTGAAGCAGGCTCGCTCAAAAGATGCAGAATCTGCTCTTGAAAGCGCAGAGGCTTTTATGAGGGGTGACACGCAGGGGTTGCCTGATAAGCTCAATACAAAGGAGCAAATTCACAAGGAACTCTTGAGGGTTCTGGCAGGTCATGATCCTTTCTGGCCAAGATGGATTGTCAGAGTGATGGAGGAAAAACAATGATCCATTTTGCTCCTCCCGATGAACCGATGGACTTCGACAAAAATGTTCGTCAACGCGGCGCAGCAATACTTGCACAATTCCCTGCCAAACCATTCCGGAGTTATTGGAATGAGTACAAAGCAGAGTTAACCAATGGGTTCGGGAATCTGTGCGCATATTCGGCGATGTATGAGCCAGTTGGCACCGTTGATCACTACCTGAGCTGTAAAAACTATCCTCAAAAAGCTTATGAATGGAGCAATTATCGTTTTGCTTCGGGCTGGATAAACAGCAGTAAAAAAGATGCTGATGACTCGGTACTCGACCCATTTCAGGTTGAGGATGGCTGGTTTGAGATTCTTCTGCCTTCCCTTCAGCTCGTAGTGACTGACACAGTTCCTCAAGAGAAAAGGGAAATTGCTCAGTACACCCTTATTCGTCTTCACCTTCGTGATGATGAACGGGTTATCCGGCAACGGCGCGAGTGGTACCGGATGTATCAGGATGATGGTTTATCTCTCGAAGAGTTGGAGAAAAAAGCGCCGCTTATTGCTCGCGCAATCCGAAAGAGTGCGGCTCAAGGGCAGTAAATGAAAACGACATAAGCGCCTGCTAAAATCTGACACTGAAGCATGACCGACAAGGAAGAGATTGTCAAAGCAGGTTACGACACTTTTCGATGCAACCCTGAAGATAATTTTTTCCGGTTATCCCCACTAATTATACACCCCTCTCAAGCTGTCGCAAGCACAAAACAGCAAAATTGTCAGTCAAAAACATCACAAGCTTCTCTTCTGATGTTTTGAACGTCCATTAGCTTCACTCGCCGCCACAAGCAACGGGGTATCTGGTTTTAGAAGACGAACTGACCGGCAAATCGCCAATGAGCGATGCGGTCAACCGCCTGAGCCCGGAAGTTAAGGAGCAACCGGATCGTGCCGACAAGGTTATCTGTAACTATCTTTTCGATGCAATATCCTGCCTATTTCAATCATATTTTCAGACACATCAAACAGAATTCTGTAATCACCAACCCTGAGACGGTAGGAAGGCTCGAAATTTGTCAGTTTTTTCACACCTGAGACTTCGGGGAATTTTTTCAGTTCACAAATTCTCGAGTTAATTTTTTCCTTATTTTGGCCGTCAATCTTTTTCAAATCTTTGATGGCACTTTTACGGATATAAATTTTCATTATTCAGATATTCATCAAACAGAACAGATTCTTCATTTCTTGTGGCTCTCAATACTTTCAGATCGTATGCATCTTCTTTTGATACAATTTCCAATCCTTCGTTTTTGAAATGTTCCAGAAGCCACCTGACTTTGTCTGCCAATACATCATTATTGACATTGATAACTATTGTCTGCATTTTTTCTCCTTTCAATTCCGCTGTGATCCGATTGAGGTTAAAGAGCAAATTTCATTATCTGGCGGTAGCGCGTCGCCAACAATGAAAGACTCTGTTTTTTTCCCTTTTCTGTGACACCTGCACAACTCAGCAATAAACCGCCATCATTGGAGTTGTCAACACGACGTACAAGCCCCTTATCACGTATCAGGACTCGTCCACCCGGGGCGAGCACATTCATCCTTCTGTTTTTATACGAAAAATTACATGAGGATGCAACAGAGAAAAAGGCGCTGCCAAAAATGTCCCCATTTCAAACGCCTCCTGTGGTTCAGGCCAACCTTATTCTTTGCTCCGCTTGGCTCAAAAGCAACGTCGGAAAAGCTGCCAACTGACTACGTGACGAAAACCAGGTGGAAGCCAACAGCGCTGTTCCGGCTGGCGGGGGAGTTGCCGCCACGACTGGCCGACCGACAGAACTCGGCATCGAAGTTCGGGTACGGCACGCATACTTCCACTCCGCTTTCATTGGTAATCGGAATTTTTTCCCTGTTTGTTGCGACAACCATCCGCAATACGCCATCGCATCATGCCAGTAAACTTTATCTTCTCTCCCCTTTGGCTGGTTACAGGAAAAATAAAGCGGTCAACGCATAAGCTACGCTTTACGCCTTTGTTACGCAAATATCATCTATTTCACTCCACTCACCCCAACTCCCCCAACTGCCGCATCAAATCCTTCCGCGCCATCCCGTACATGTGCACATAGAGCAAATTAAACATCAGCACCGCTGAGCGCAGCCGGGGCGCACGCATGGCCCTCTTCACGGCGTTCTGTACGGTAAAAACGCGGCTGGTGAGCGCAGTATAACTCGGGATGAACTTTTGCAGCGGAATGCGCAGGGGTTTGTAGAGCATCTCCTGGCCCCATGAAAACTTGAAGGCGTCGTGATCGTCGGGCGAGTGGAGCAGGCGCCCTTCGAGTGCCATCCGGTTGAAGACACCGGTGCCGGGAATGGGACGCAGGAGGTTGATGCC
>CAILXB010000171.1 GCA_903838025.1 uncultured Chlorobiaceae bacterium | reverse complement strand
CCTGGGGAGCATCGAAGGATGAAAAAATCATTTTGAATCTGCCCTCAACAGTTGAAATGTCGCAGCCAAACATTTATGCTGACCGCATTGAGTGGTTCTGCCGCAACATCAAGGCGCGGGATGCGGTCTTGATCAGTGTTCATGCTCATAATGACCGTGGTACTGCCGTGGCTACCGCTGAATTGGCGGTGATGGCCGGTGCCGATCGAGTTGAGGGGGCCTTGTTTGGTAATGGTGAGCGGTGTGGTAACATGGATATTGTCACCATGGCGCTGAACCTCTTCAGTCAGGGTGTCGATCCTGAACTCGATTTTTCTGATCTCCCCCGCATACGTGAGGTCTATCACCGTTGTACTCGCATGGATGTTCACCCCCGTCATCCCTATTCGGGAGAGCTGGTCTATACCGCATTTTCCGGTTCGCATCAGGATGCAATCAGCAAGGGGATGAAGGCGCAGCCGCTTTCGCCCGGTGGTTTATGGGCGGTGCCCTATCTGCCCATTGACCCTCAGGATGTTGGCTGCAATTATGAGGCTATTGTCCGTATCAACAGTCAGTCTGGCAAGGGTGGTGTGGCTTGGGTACTTGAAAAGGAGTATGGTCTCCAGATACCGAAGTGGATGCAGCCTGATTTTGCTGAAGCGGTACAGGCTGTGGCTGATACGACGGGTGTTGAATTGTCGGTTGAGCAGATCCATGAGCTGTTTCATGCAGAGTATGTGAAACTTCGAGAGCCCCTTTCACTCAAGAAGTGTCAGATCAGTTGGGCTGATGAGGATCTTGAGCGCCTTGATGAAGAGGCAACAACCATAAGCTGTGTTGTGCAGGGCAAGGAGAGGGAGTTCAGCTTTACGGCACAGGGGAATGGCCCGCTTGATGCTTTTGTCAAGGGATTTGTCAGGGAGAGCGGAGTGGAATTCAGTGTGGATGATTATGCTGAGCACGCAATAGGTCATAGCGCAGGAGCTCTTGCCATAGCCTATATCAGGATTGGCTGCGCTGATGGACGGGTCTCCTTTGGTGCGGGGATTGATTCCAATATCAGCCTTGCCTCAATCAAGGCAACAGTCAGTGCGCTGAACAGGCTACCGTAACAGGAGCTTTTGCGGCTTTTTTTATCTGTTTGTTATTGCCCGCTCTTCATTGACGGAAGAGCAGAGCCTTTTTTTGTATCTTGGAGTGGTGGCGGGTGTAGAATCTGCCCCTTCCTCAATATGTAAAGGATCAAGGATAACAATGGACTTTATAGAGAATATTCTGAGGCAATGGTATTTTGTGCTTCCGTTTTTTGCCATTTTTTTGAGTGGGTGCGTCAGGCAGGCCGAAACGGGAAAGCTGCCGGTTGTTGCCTCCATTGCTCCGCTTGCCTATTTTGCCGAAAGGATCGGCGGTGATCATGTTACCGTATCGGTGATGGTGCCACCAGGAGGAAACCCGCACAGTTATGAGCCCTCTCCCCGACAGATGGCTCGCCTTGGGGAGGCAGCGCTGTTTATCAAGGCGGGTTCAGGTGTCGAGTTTGAACTTGACTGGATGGAGCGCTTTTTGTCGATAAGCCCTGCCCTTAGGGTCTGTAACGGAGTTGAAGGTGTTCGCCTGCTTCGTATCAAGCATGCAGGATGCTCGCATCATGACGAGCCTTACGATCCTCATTACTGGCTCTCTGTGGCAAACGGTATTGTTATCGCAAAGAATGTTGAGCGTGCACTTGCGGCACTCGATCCTTCACGAAGTGCCGAGTATGAGGCGAACTCTCAAAAGCTTCAGGCTGAATTGCACTTGCTCGACCGGGAGATTCAGCAAAAGCTTGCTGGGGTAAAGAAGAGGCGCTTTTTGGTTTTTCATCCGGCATGGGGCTATTACGCAGATTCATTCCAGCTTGAACAGATCGCCGTCGAGGAGGAGGGCAAGACGCTCACACCTCGTCAGATGCAGCGTGTGATTGAAAAAGCCAAAGCGAATGATATCGGAGTTGTCTTTGTTTCACCACAGTTCAGCCGTTCCCAGGCTGAAACCATAGCATCGGAAATTGGAGGAAAGACCCGGAGTGTAGACCCACTCTCATCGGATTATCAGGATAACCTACGGCGTGCGACGAGTGCGTTTCTTGAAAGTATGCGATGAGGCCAGCCATTATTGAATGTGATCGGCTCTCTGTTGATCTGGGCGGTGTGAGGGTGGTTGACGGAGTGACTCTAAGGGTTGGTGAAGGTGATTTTCTTGCTCTTGTTGGTCCGAATGGCGGAGGAAAGACGACGTTGCTCAGGGTACTTCTTGGCTTGGAGCGCTTTTCAGCAGGACGTGTCAAGGTTTTTGGCGGGTTGCCAGGAAGTTCACCGGGTCGTATCGGCTACGTGCCCCAGCGCCTTTTTTTTGATCGAGAGTTTCCCATCAGTGTTCGCGATCTGGTACTGATGGGGCGGTTGTCGAAAAAAAAACTCTTTCAGCACTATAACCGTCTTGACAGGGAGAGGGTTGACGAAGCGGTTGGTATGGTCGGTCTTGAGCGGCTGATTGAGCGCCGGATAGGCGATTTGTCGGGCGGGGAGCTGCAGCGGGCACTGATTGCCCGGGCGCTTGCCGGAGAACCGGAACTGCTTTTGCTTGATGAGCCTACCGCAAGTATTGATCCGCAGATGAAAGCCTCCATTTACGATCTGATTGAGCAGTTGAAAGAGAGGCTTACCATTGTTCTTGTGACGCACGATACCGCACTTATTGGTCGCTATGTGACAAAAGTTGCTACACTGAATGTTTCGCTTGAACTGTATGAGCCGAATTCAACGGCTGGCTCGCAGAGCCTTGCAGGGGTGGCTGCGCAGAATCCCGTTTTTCCGAACCTTTGACAAGTCTGAACGGTATGCTCCAGGAGATATTTGCTTTTGAATTCATGCGTAATGCCCTTCTTGCGGCACTCCTTTCCAGTGTTGCCTGTGGTATCATCGGCACTTACGTGGTGGTGAAAAAGATTGGTTTTATCAGCGGCGGTATAGCGCATACGGCTTTTGGTGGCATAGGGGTTGGCTACTACCTTGGAATTAATCCGATTCTTGGCGTCATACCGTTCAGTCTGGCTGCAGCGCTGGCTATAGGCTTGTTAAGCAAAAAGGCAAAGGTTGCAGAGGATACGGCAATCGGAACCTTCTGGGCGGTCGGGATGGCCGTAGGGGTGATCTGTATCGGTCTTAAACCAGGCTACGCCCCCGATCTTTTCAGCTATCTCTTCGGCAATATTTTGACGGTTCCCTCATTTGATCTCTGGATGATCATGCTGCTCGATCTGTTGATTCTTGCCGTGGTGTGGATTCTCAGCAAGGAGTTTCTCGCCATCTCTTTTGATGAGGAGTATGCTGCCGTGTCGGGGCTGAAAACGACGGCACTCTATCTGCTGATGCTCTGCCTGATTGCGTTGACGGTCGTCGTTATGATGCGTGTGGTGGGCATTGTAATGGTCATTGCGCTACTCACCATCCCTGCGGCCATTGCACGAATGGTGAGTCGAAGCCTGCCCGGCATGATGGTTCGCGCAGTGCTGCTTTCGGCTTTTTTCAGCATCTGCGGGTTATGGCTCTCCTTTCTGCTTGATGTCGCATCAGGAGCCACTATTATTCTTGTTGCCGGGTTTTGCTTTCTTCTGGCGCACGCCTGGCGATTGGTCAGGCTTTCGCCAAGCGCTCCTGGTTTATCATGAAGAGCGCAAAGGCGACGCCGGGTAGCCAGCCGAGCAGGGTGAGAAGACCCGTAAGCATGACCGTTCCCACCTCCTTGTTGGTGACTGATGCGGGAGGAAGAATCACGGCAAGAACCAATCTGCGAATATCCATTGTAGGGCTCCATTTTTTTTATAAAATATCCTGAAATTTACCACTTAAACAGTCAGGAAGCAATGCAAAAACTTTATCAGCATCCTCTTGCGGTATCAATTGGAAAGACTATTTCTTGTATTTTCATTCTAAAATCGTACATTAAACTCCCTTCAGAAATAATCCTGAGTAAAAAAAAGCGCTCTTGATTTGTTGAACATAAACAAAAATAACTTGCTTAATACAGTTCATCCCGATGTGGTTTTGGATGATTTTGATGAGGTCATTGACGAGCCGAATTATAATAACCACAATACCTCTCCAGAGCCACCCAGTCCTTATGCTGACCTTGAAAAAAAGTATCGCAAAAACCGGTTTAACAAAAACAAAACTCCCTCCACTCTTTTCGGCGTGAACGGTGCTGGCAAGCAACCCGTTTCGAGCGGTGCGGACGGTAACAGGTTACAGAAAAGAAAGCCGAAAAAGAAAAACTTTTCAAAAGTGTCGCGTGCGGCTTCCGGCAAGCGTAATCCATAACTGCTCAGGCAGAGAGTTTTGCCTCTTTTTTCCGAAAATGAACTTGTGCCGGACGAGTGGTGGGTTTTCGTTTAAGTGATTGCCGCTGGCTGTTGTTTGTTTTGTTGCGGCAAAAATAGTGCGTTTGATGGCGTTTGAAATACAGGCTCATCGGGGCGGCAGGGCCCTTTTTCCCGAAAACACCTTGCAGGCATTTTGTCATGCGGCAACTCTTGGCATCAGAGTGTTGGAACTTGATCTTATGGTCTCAAAAGATCAGCAGATCGTCGTTTCTCATGATCCCTGGCTTGCCGCCCCTCTTTGTGCGGACCGGTACGGTCGTCCACTCGGCATTGAAGAGCAGGGGCGCTATCTCCTCCATGAGATGAGTTATCGGGATATTGCCTCTTTTGATTGCGGTCTGCCTCATCCCTCCTTTCCTCAGCAGGTGCGTGTTGCTGCCTTCAAGCCGCTTCTTTCTACAGTATTCAGTGAGGTGGAGGCTTGTATGGCTTCGTTGGCCATGACGGGGAGGATGCTCTATAATCTTGAAATAAAGTCATGGCCCGACAAGGATGGGCTTTTTCATCCTCCGCCCGACCACTATGCAGCGCTTGTTCTCCAGCTTGTTGAAGAGGCTGGCTTATTGTTGCGTGTCAGAATACAGTCGTTTGACTTTCGGGTGGTTCGGGAGGCGTGGAAGCTGAATCCCCGGCTTTGCTATGGACTCTTGATTGAGAAAACGAAAAATATTGACGCATTGCTGCAGGAACTCGGTTTTGTACCCCGCTATCTCAATCCTCATTTTTCTCTTGTTGACCGGGAGATGACGAAAACCCTTCATGCCCGAGGCATTGCGATGATCCCCTGGACGGTAAACCGCACGGAAGAGATGCTTGCCATGCAGCAGATCGGTGCCGATGGCATTATTACCGATTATCCTGAGCGCGCCGTTACTCTTTTTGGTCTGCCGGATTAGCCATTTGTTCCAAGTGATCTTTTTTTGCAATTTCGGTCGCCTTAGCCAATTTCGGTCGCCTTAGCCAGCTTTTTTCAATGCGTGCAGCAGTGCGTTTACCTTTGCCTTTATCCTGTCGGGGATGCGGCTCTCTTTTTCTCCTGCATTGCTGTAGAGGATTTTATCGAGCGAGTCGAGCACTTCAGGGAGTTCGGAGCGGGTTTCTTCGGGGATGTTGATCTTCTGTAGCGCATCTTGCAGCTCTATCCTTGTCATTCCTCCTGGACTCTTGAGCCCCGTTTCTGCAAGCAGGGCCAGAAGCTGCTGTTTCATGCTTTTTGCAGATTTTCCGATTTCAGGTGAGTGTTCAACTGTACCCTCGGCGCCCAGTTTTTTTGCATTGGTGAGCTGTTTTTTTTTGATCAGTAGAATAAGAGCGTAACTTATCAGCAACAGGAGTGCGATTGTGACAATTGAGAAAAGAGTGGTTACTCTATCTTTTTTTTCTGGAGGGGTGTTGAGTGGCTTTTCTTTTAACCCTGCAACGTTCTGTGCTGCAGGCTTTACCTTTATGGCAAGTGATTTTGAATGAAGGATGCTGAATTGTTGTGTCTCAGGGTTGAAGACAACAAGGGTTACTGCCGGAATTTCAAAATCACCCTCCGATTGAGCCCAGGCAAGAGTTGCTGATGTTATGGAGCCTGAGGTCGTTCCGGAGTTTTTTACAAGGTTTGTTGTTCTTTCAGAAGGGTTTTTTCGAAAGCTTTCAGGGAGTTGAACGTCTGGAAGTTCAAGGGTAAGGAGGCTTCCTGTGCCGGTAAGGGTAAGCTTCAGGGAGAGTGGTTCTCCAATGTTGATCGTCTTTTTATCGGCCACAAAGTTGAGGGAGAAAATGCCTACGGCACCGGAGTATTGTTTTGGCACCGGTTGGGGAAGGGCACGGGCAGAGATGGTTATGGCGGGCGCAGTGATGCCGACACTGCTGTCAGGGAGCTCTTTTCCGCCTATGGCAACATCGTTCTGTGGCAGTGTGCAGAGCATGTTGTATCCTGAAACAGTTATTTTTCCACTCTGAATGGGTACCAGTTTGAATTGCTTAACAACAGCGCTTCTGAAGCGTTCTCCCTGAACCGTTGCCGGAAGGCTTTTGATAAAGCGCTCTGAGCTACTCTCTCTTGCCCAAAAGCCCTGAAACGAAGGGGGGATTTCTCTGGATATTTTTGGTGCAATATCCCGGAAATAAAGCGTGTAGGTCAACAGGGTTTCCTGACCTGTAAAGGGATGGTTGTTGTTTATTGAGGAAACAAGAAATGGATTATTTCCCTGAAGTCGTGATGCTTCGGCAGTTGCCGGAGCACAAAGAAGCCCCACGACAAGCATGAAAAGAGGTCGGTACCGGTAACGAGCAAAGCTGGCAGCCATAGTGATTATTTCATAAGTTCCCTGGAGCGTGCCGCAGCGGCGGCAACAGTTGCTACCAGAATAGGCCGGATATTTTTTTCCTCCATCACCTTCAGTCCGGCCTCTGTGGTTCCGCCTGGCGTCGTGACCTCTCGCTTAAGTTCTTCCGGCCCCTTTCGTCCAGAAAGCACCATTGTCGCTGCTCCAATCATGGTTTGTGCACCAAGGAGCAGCGCCTCCTCGCGTGAAAGGCCGCATTGTACTCCCCCCTCGGCCAAAGAGTCAAGAATATGAAACATGTAGGCCGGTCCACTGCCGGAAAGGGCGGTGGCTGCATCCATTTGCACTTCATCAAGAATGGCAATACGGCCAATGGAGCGAAAAAGATCAGAAGCAAGAATAATATCCTCGTCTGAAGCCATTTTTCCCCGGCACAGGGCGGTCATTCCCTCGCCAACAAAGGCAGGAGTATTGGGCATTACTCTGATCACCTTTATGTTCTCGCCTGCGTTTTTTCGGATAAATTCCGAGGAAATTCCAGCAGCAACGCTGATGAGCAGGTGACTGGTAGTGAGTGACGCACTTATCGCCCCGAGTACCTCCTCCATCTGGTAGGGCTTGACGGCAAGGATGATAACCTGCGATTTCATGGCAACCTCTTCTACTGAGAGGCAGGGCTGCAGAGGGTAATCGGCAGCAATAGAGGCAAGAGCGGCTGGATCCTTGTCAAAGCCGGTAATAACCGTATGCTCCCTCTGGCTGAGGCCAGCAATAAGCGCACGGGCAATTCTTCCTGTTCCGATAAAGCCAAGACGAAGATGGTTCTTCATTACAAAACAAATTTTGGTGTACAATCCTTACTCTACCGGTAGTTACACTTTTTCAGCCGATTTTCAAGCGTGCAGTATCGTTACGGTTAAGTTTCATTGATAAAGGGGGCTGGGGAGAGGCTGGCGGGAAAGCTAAAAAGGCGGGAGAGGAGCCCGCCTTTTTAATCGTCAGAAAGGAGTTGTGAGCTTATTTGCCCTTTTCAACCATGTAAGCGACGATGTCGCCGATCTGGGCATCGGTCAGAGTTGCGTCATCACCTTTTGCAGGCATTGTTCCTGCACCACCTGAAAATCCATTGATGGCATGGCTGAGAAGCAGATCATTTCCCTGAGCAATACGTGGAGCCCATGCTTTTTTATCGCCAAGTTTTGGCGCTCCGCTGAGACCGGTATTGTGACATGCCATACAACTTTTGGTATCGTAAAGGGCTTTACCTGCAACCGTGTCGCTGGCTGATGCCACCGTAGAGCAGATTAAACCAACAAAAAGGGCGCAAAATGCACTGGAAATAAAACGGTACATAGGGGACTCCTGATTAAATACGTTTTTGAATAATAGCGAATAGAAATGTATTCTGTTGCAAAAAAGAGAGATTGCCCTCTATTTTGAACTTTTGATGATGTAAGCAACGGCGTTGCTGATATCCTTATCACTAAGCTTTGGGTTGCCAGCTTTCGGCATCATTGCCATACCAGTGCTGCCGGGGGTCTTGAATCCTTTAATCGCATGCGTAGTCAGTACAACTTCTCCCTGTGCAATGCGCGGTTTCCATGCAGCCTTGTCACCTATTTTCGGGGCGCCACCGATTCCTGTTGCGTGACAGGCATTGCAATTTGCATCGTAAATGGCTTTACCTTTAGCCGCATCTCCTGCTGCGGAAGCTTCGGTTGAACAGATTGAACAGACAAAGAGTGCACAAATCGCGGTTGAGATAAAACGGGACATAGGGGATACTCCTCTTTAACGTTTTTGATATGATGGGCTGGTAATGTTTTTTGTGTGTGTGCGTGTCGTACACAATTGTTAATACGGATTATTAACGACTAATCCAAATAATACGGGAAAAATTTTATTTTTACCAAAATTTTGTGATAAAAAAAAGCGGAAACTGATGTGGTCAGTTCCCGCCCGGTAAAAAAGAGTTTTGCGGTTTATTTTGACTTGTCGGTCATATAGGTGACGATGCTTGATATTTCGGCACTGGTAAGTGCTGCATTTCCACCTTTTGCCGGCATCATGCCAGCCTTGCCCTTGAATCCATCGGTGGCATGGCTGACAAGAACAGGGACTCCCTGCGCAATACGAGGCGCCCATGCAGCCTTGTCTCCGGGTTTCGGTGCGCCCATCATGCCTGATGCGTGACATGCGGCACAGCTTGCGTCATAGAGTGTTTTGCCGTCGGCCAGTGCCGGGGCTGCCGCTGCTGCCGGGGCCGCTGCCGTTGCGCCTTTTGACTTGTCGGCCATGAAGGCCACAGCATTGGTTATCTCTTCGTCGGTCAAACTGGCGTTGCCACCTTTTGCGGGCATGGTGCCCACTTTACCGGTGAAGCCTGCGATAGAATTTTTCGTCATTACGTCTGCACCCTGTGCAATACGAGGGGCCCATGCGGCGGCATCTCCGGGTTTCGGCGCACCCATCATGCCTGCATCGTGACATGCGGCACAGTTGGCGTCATAGACCACTTTCCCTGCGGCCAGTTTCGGGTCTGAGGGAATCTCAGCCGTAGCAGCCGGAGCAGTGGTTGCAGCAACCGGTGCAGCATCTCCTTTTGCATCAGGAAATTTAAGTGAGGCCGGTGGTTTTTCAAGGCCGCATGCACTGAGAAATAAAAGCGCTACGGTCAAAAAAGGGAGGAAAGGCTTCATGGTCATTTTTAGATACAGGTTTAGGTTGTTGTACCGGGTGTGGGTTAAAAATACTGTTCTACAGTTTAAAAATTATTTGGCGTATGGCAAAATGGTTTTTTCGTTCTCTTCTGTTTCAAGCTGACAACGCAGGTCGTGGCGGGAGAGGCTGTAGAGATGAGCGTAGAAGAGGTTGAAGAGTGTCACCGCACTTTTCGCCCTTGGGGCTGCCAAGCCTCTTGTGACGGCATTTTTTATGCTGAACACTTGCCGGGTAAGGGTGGAGTAGCTTTCGATAAAGGCGTCGAGTGGAATATTTTTTGGTTTATAGAGCATCTCCTGGCCAAAGGAGTAACGGTATGCGGTGACGTCGAGGGGATCAAAGAGCAGTCGTCCCTCCTGGCGAAGCCGTTCAAAGACCTGTGTTCCTGGAGTAGGTCGCAGAATGTTGATGCCGGGGACGTCGAGCCTTGTTTCGTTGATGAAATCAAGAATTGCCGCAGGAGTATCGAGCGTATCGCCGTCAAGGCCATAAATAAAGCTTCCGTAAAGGCTTATTCCTGCTGCCCTGATGGTTTTAATGGCACCGGCAAGTTCAGTGGCTTTGTTCTGGTTCTTTTTATGGGCACTCCGGCTTTTTGTTTCAATGCTCTCTATGCCAACCAACAGCGCCTGACATCCTGACCGGGCAAAAGTTTCAAGCAACTCATGCTGCTGGCCGAGGGTTGTTGTGGCCTGTCCGAACCAGCGGATTTTGAGGGGAGTGAGCTGACGGAAGAGCTCCTTTGCATAGAGCGGGTCGGCATTGATGGAGTCGTCGACAAAAAAGAAGATTCTTCGGTCATGTTGCTGAAACCGCTGAACCTCACTGACGATGTCCGGAATTGCTCTTCTGCGCAGGCTGCGGCCGTTCAGCAGATGCACATTGCAGAAGTCGCAACTGTACTGGCATCCTCGTCCAGTCTGAATCAGGTTTGTTGTAAAGTAGCGGTTTTTTATCAGTGATTGTTTACTGACAGGCCTTGAAATTCCAAGATCGGGAAAGCTGCTGGATTGGTAGAGTGGCTTGAGGCTACCTGCTGCAAGGTCGGCAAGCAACTCCTTCCAAAGGTCGTCAGCCTCTCCGAGTACAAGAGTGTCCGCGTGGGGCCTGCATGAATCGGCGAAAAGTGTAACATGTGCCCCTCCGAGTACAACAGCAATCCCGGCAGCACGGAGTTTGTCGGCAAGGGCGAAAGCCTGTTTTGCCATGCCGGTCTGGACGCTGATACCAACCAGATCCCATTTTTGGTGAAAGGGAAATTCTTCAAAGCGCATGTCGCAGATTGACTGCTCGACTCCCGCTACCTCAAGAGAGCTGAGGATCATGAGTGAGAGCGGTGGAATGGCAAACTGGCTCCGCTTGATCATGGCTCTGATCGAACGGTTGAACCAGTTGAACAGGGGATTGATTTCATCCTCGCCGTAGAGTGAACGGGCTCCGTCAACACCGCTTTCCGATGGAAGAAAAACCAGCACTACTTTTTTTTGTGAACGCATTGCAGCCTTACCAGTCCTGATTGTTTTTGCTGCCTCGCGCAGCAGCCTTTCCTGCTTTGGGGAGATGCTGCATCAGTGCGGATTCCTCCAGCCGGGCGTTCTCAAGCAGCCGTTCTGCCGTATCCTGGCTGATCCCGGAGGGTGGGGGTGGAGCGCTTTTGTTTTCGGAACTTGAAAGGCCCTGCCTGGGTCTTTCAAGTTCATCAAGGTATCGGCGGACAATTTCATAGTTAATTTTTGCATCATTCTCTCCTGGCTCGGTCAAGAGTACCGTCTTGAAGCAATTGAGCGATTGGCGGAAGAGGAGCTGTTTTTCTGCTTTTTGGTTGCTTCCGACCGCTTTCATGGCAAGCGCATTGCCTTCATTAAAGAGCGCCTTTATTTTCATATCCTGCCGTGTGCTGCCAGGTTTTGCCGAGAGTGCAAAAAGTGTGACTGATTCAGGATATTTTTTCTGCATGTAGAGTGCGCAGGCGAGATTGAAGCTGGCAGAGGCGCTGCCTTTTTGTGTGGGAAGGGCGGCAATTTGCCTGAATGCACTCTCAGCTTCGCTATATGCTCGATGCTCATAGAGTGCATCGGCCTTGAGCTGTAAACGGTACTCCCTGAGCATCTCCTGCATTGAAGGTGCGAGTGCAAAAACAAGCAGGAGAGTGTGCAGGAGAATCATGGCTAAAGCACTCCCGGGGCTCAGTTGCCGAGAAATGCTTTCTGTACAGCGCTGACGCCAGCTCCAATTTCAAACGGAAAGTTGATCTCCTTCAAAGCCCGTTCAATACCGCCGATGACGGTGAGCATGTCGAGCTCATCATAAAAGCCAAGATGAGAGATACGGAAAATTTTGTCTTTATAGTCATCCTGACCAGCGGCAACCGTTATGCCGTTGCTGTTTTTCAGTGCCTTGTTAAATGCTGACCACTTTACTCCTTCGGGGAGCCATACCGGAGTAACGGCAAACGACGGAGAGTTGCTGAAGAGCTTCATACCAAGTGCATTGCACCCTTCACGGCAGGCATTTGCGAGGCTTTCGTGCCGTTTCCAGATATTCTCAATTCCTTCCGTCTTGATCATTTGCAACGCTTCATCGAGGCCGATAACGAGCGAAACGGCCGGAGTGAAGGGTGTATCGTCGCCAGCATGAGCCTTGAGGGCGTGTTTCAGGCTCAGGTAGTATTGCCTCATGCTTTGCCCTTTGATGATGTCCTGCGCCCGTTCTGAAACGGCTATCAGTGCGAGCCCTGGAGGCATCATGAGTCCTTTCTGTGAACCGGTGATACAGATATCGACACCCCAGTCGTCAAAATGAAATTCGTGAGCTCCGACCGCCGTTATGCCGTCAACCACGACAAGCGCATCTGAGTGTTCGCGAATCAGGGCGCTGAGGGTCTGAATGTCGGCGGCAGTGCCGGTTGATGTTTCGGAATGGGTCAGGCAGACTCCTTTGGCATCCGGGTGCTCTTTGAGCAGCTCTGCAAGTCGTTCAGGCTGAATGGCCGAACCCCATGCGACCTTCTCCTCAACGCAGTTGCCGGTGAAGATGCGTACCAGCTCTCCCCACCGTTCGCCAAACTTGCCGGCATTGACGGTGATGACCTTGTCGCCCTGCTTGAAGAGGCTTGAAATTGTCGCCTCCATGCCGCCAGTGCCTGAACAACTGAGCACGACGACTGGCTGGGTCGTTCTGAAGAGATACTTCAGATCCTCGTGAACCCTGGTCAGAATCTCCATGAACTCGGGGTTCCTGTGGTGGATAATCGGAGCCGCCATGCGAAGCATGACATTTTCGGGTACCGGTGTAGGCCCTGGTGTAAATAATCTTTTTTTCATCTCGTAGGAATAATGGGTTGAGTTGAATCCATAAGTGAGGTG
>CAILXB010000170.1 GCA_903838025.1 uncultured Chlorobiaceae bacterium | reverse complement strand
GCCATTCAGCCCGTTCTTTTTGATGGTTGCCGCAAGGGTGACCGCTGTTGGATCAACTTTAGCAAGGAAGGATTGCGGGAGCTGTGCCGGGCGAAGAAGTACATCGGCCAGCAGGTTGGCGCTATCGCTGCTGCGGGTTGGCTTCATGCGTGTTGCAAGCGCGGGTTGCTGTTTGCCTGCGGGAAGCAGAAGGCGACAGTTGAGCATCATGCCGTTATTGTCGGCAACTCCGTTCTGCCCCCGGTTGTGAAAGGCGCTGAGCTGCCAGTTTGCGATTTCGGCCATGATAGATATGCGGTTTTCTGCTGCTCCGGCCCTGTAGCCTGCTCCAAGAAAGAGCTTTGAAGTGGGCTCGCTGAAGAGGTCAACGCTGTAATAGAGGCTTTTGTTGAGGTCTCTGGTGCCGTCATAGTAGGGATAGCGAATCTGTTCGTAGCCAAGTGACCCTTTAAGAACCAGGTTGGGGTGCAACGCTACCTGAGCATCTGCAGCAGCGCCAAGCAACCTGCCTTCAGAGAGTTTAAGGGGGTCACTCATGATGAGGTAGTCGGTGGCAGTTTCCTGCATAAAAATGCGCGGGCTATTGGTGGTCGGCTTTTGATGTGCCTGTGCGCCCCATGTCGTAAACCCTATGGATTGGAGGGTGCCGGTTTCTCCCTTCTTGTTAAGGATGTACTCTGTGGCAAGAGAGTAACTGAACTGTCCAAGATCGATGGCTGCTTTGCCCGAAGGAAAATCAAAACTCTGGTTGCCCCAAAGGTAGCCGCCGGAAAGTCAGTGAGCCATCGGCAAGGGTAAAGGGAACGGAAGGGAGGAGGCTTTCAACACTCGGTGTTGCTGTGCGGGTTTGGGCTGAAGGGTAGCTGTTGGTGGTTCCGGAACGCATACTGCCCGCTGCACTGGCAACCATTCCGGCAAGGGTACCCGACGCTCCTGTTAATGTACCCCCCCCCCTGCTCTGTGATAAAGCTTCGGTGGTGATGGATTTAGAGAGTTCCCTGGAGGAAACAGCATACTCCTGCGGCTGGGCAAAAAGCGAGAGAGGCGTGCATAATGGCAAGGCAGCAATCAAAACGACCGCAAGCGATGCGTTACAATGCAGTTTTTTGGTACCGAAATTGGGTAAAATCGGCTTCTGAAAAGGAAGCATACAGACAACGGTTAACGAGCAATTAAACCAAAGAGGACTCTTTGCGTACTCAACAATATTTCAGATTAAGCATTATTTCTCATAACGTTACCCTGCATTTCACCTCAAATCACTTCATTGTAAGCTCAATGTATAACTATATGCAGAACCAAGTAATAAAACAAGCGGTATAACAAAAAAAACACCGGTAACTTTTTTTACCGGCGTTTTTTTGCTTGATGATGAAGGGTTGGGGTGGCATCAATCATGCCGAATATGGAAGCAAAAAATCCTTTGGGTGTTTGTAGCATTTTGCGCAAAAACACGGCACTGTGGTCTGAGGGAAAGCGTACTCGGCTTTGGTGCCCTCTCGCACTTGACAGGGTTGAGATGACCTGTTATAACGGACTATTTGTGGTTATAATGGCCTTTGGCGGAAAGGAGATAAACGGTTACCGTTTCATCGATAATCTCATAGATCATGCGATGCTGCTGGTTAAGCCTTCTTGACCAGAGACCGGCAAATTCTCCTTTCAATGCCTCAGGTTTACCTATGCCTGCAGTGGGGTGCTCTTCCAGTTCATGTAAAATCTTTTCAATTTTGCGAAGGATTGCCTTGTTGCCAACCTTCATCCAGTGATTCAGGTGGGTATCGAATTCCTCGGTGAGTTCTACGGTATACCTTCCCATAACTTCTCGACAGTGGTAAATTTGCGAACTCTGCCAGCTTGTACATCTGCACGTGCGCGAAGAATGGACTGCCGCACCTCCGG
>CAILXB010000169.1 GCA_903838025.1 uncultured Chlorobiaceae bacterium | reverse complement strand
TTTTTGAAGATGTATTTTTGAATTTGCCGAACAGATGCTGAAGCCCACCGAAACTCTTGGCGATCAGATGGCCAAAGGCATCGAACTGGATCAATTGATATTGCCAGAAACTCGGAGGGTTTGGGTATGAGTTCTGAACGGAGTGAGCCGATACAGGAGAGTGAGAGTGTGGAACTCAAAAAAAGTCTTGCCGAGCTGAAGGAAGGGGTGATTTCGATGGTTGCGATTCTGAACAAACATGGCGCCGGTGAGCTTTGGTTTGGTGTGGCGCCCAGCGGGAGTGTGGTTGGCCTTGATGCCAACGAAAAGACTCTGCGTGACGTGTCGCAGACTATCGGGTCGCATATTGAACCAAGAATTTATCCGCATATTGAGCTTGCCCAACTCAACGGCAAGAGCTGCCTGCACATCACCTTCAGCGGGCAGGAGATGCCATATTTCGCTTATGGCCGAACGTACATGCGGGTTGCTGATGAAGATCGCCAGCTTACTGCCCGCGAACTGGAAAACATCATTCTCCGTAAGCACATGGTGGCAAGGTGGAAATCAGTGGAGATATACTGCTCAGTCAAGCTGTTCGCAAGCCGCCGCAGAGCAGCACGTCGCACAGTGCAGAGCAAGCAGCCCGCCTTCGCAATGAAGAGAAGAGCTTGCAGCAAACTCCCGCAAAACCGAAATCACTCCAAGCAACAAACCACCCCATAAGTCCTATCAGTCCCACCCGTTCCATCAACCAAGTTTCCCCAATTTTTCAACAATAGTTTGTACTACCGCCCCATCAAGGAAACTCCCCATTGGTATACTGTGAGTAAAATGTATAAATTCGAAGAAATAGCTTGCCTCACTCAGGCATCGGGAGTTCGGGGCTTCTGCGCTTTGAAAAATTGCAGGAACTCGGTGCAGCCAGGCTTGTTTGAGAGCCATCTGAAATTTTTAAAAGGATGTACACTATGGTACACACACTCTATGCAACCTATGACGGACATGTTCTTATGCCCGAAGGAGAGGTTGACTTATTACCGAATCACAGGTATTTGATTCAAATTGAAAGTCAACAGCAACCTGAACCAAAAAAGAATGTTCTGCAACGACTTTCAGAGAGAGCGATGGATTTAGGAGTTTCCGATTTGGCCTCTCAACATGATCATTACTTATACGGAACAGAAAAGCGATGAGGAAATCACTTTTTATCGATACCAGCTACATTTTAGCCTTGCTGAACGCTCAGGATGAATTTCATCGTCAGGCGGTAAGCTTGGCTGATCAAATTGATGGTTCATTTTTGACCACGGAGGCCGTTCTTACTGAAATCGCAAATGCCTTGGCAAAACGGCAATGGCGTGCATTGGCGGTAGATACTATCAATAATCTGCGTGATGATAACGATGTGGAGGTGGTCTCAATGACACCAAAACTGTTTTCAAAAGCAATGGAGTTTTATGCCTCTCGCATGGATAAGGAGTGGGGGCTCACTGATTGTCTCTCCTTTATCGTCATGAAGGAGAAAAAACTGACTGATGTACTAACCACCGATCATCATTTCGAGCAAGCGGGTTTCACGCCTCTCATGCGCAAAAAGGGTAAGTGATGCGTTGTATTATTTTGTACCAGTATCAACCAAAAAGCACCCTTTCACCGGAACCCCGCCTTCGCTACTTCAGTCAA
>CAILXB010000168.1 GCA_903838025.1 uncultured Chlorobiaceae bacterium | reverse complement strand
TTCATCCAGAAATCGGCAGGGATACCGACAACTCGTTCGAGTTGCAAGGCTGTTTCAGGCGTGATTTGCGCCTTACCACGAATGATCTCGTTGATGGTGCGTTCGGTTGCGGATTTTAGAAGCTGGTAGTCCCCAAGGTGAATGGCGGGGTTCTGAAAGGGATTTGCTTTCAGGGTGAAGGAGAAGGCTTCGGGATGGAAGGCGGCGTTGCCGTTAAGCGACCATCACAAATTCGATACACTCTTTTTCCGACTCTATCTGCCGCCCCCTACATCCTGAACCTTGACGACAACCTACATTTAAGGGCACCCACAAGGGGCGCCCCTACACGCACTAATAATGGAGTATTGAGGGTACCCCTACACGCGCTGCTGCTATCCCCTTCTTCTGAACCCCTGACTAAAATCATCAGCTCTCGCCTTCAAGTATGGCAACAATTTTGCTCATGCAATGAAAGAGTGGTTTTGGAGTTGTGAGCTGGTTTGGATGAAATATTAAGAGAAACCTGCCTGTTTTATCTGTTATAAAAACGATACAAAAGCTTACAGTGGCGATTCACTGACGCTGCCGCGCCGGTGTCGAGCCTTAAAAATCATTTTCAAAAATTAAAACAACTCTCCCACTGTAAATTGCTCGAAGAAGGTTATTTTATAAGTTGCCGATTTTTTTTCATACTACTCTTGTTTTCGATGACCAAACCGCTCCAGAATATAACCGATCTTACCCTCAAGGAACTTCAGCAGGCATTGAGTGCGCTGGGTGAGCCCTCTTTCAGGGCTACACAGATACACCAGTGGCTCTTCAGCCACCGGGCAGCAACTTTTGATGAGATGACCATTTTGAGTCTTGCGTTGCGCAAAAAGCTTGCGGAGAGCTTTTCAATCCACCCTTTGAGCGCTGTTAACCATCAGGAGTGCCTTGAAGAGGGTTGCGAAAATCCGACCCAGAAAATTTTGCTGGAACTGCAAGACGGGAACCAGGTGGAAAGCGTCTTGATTGCATCGGAAAACCGGATGACGGGCTGTGTTTCATCACAAATTGGATGCCCGCTGCAGTGCCCTTTTTGTGCTACGGGCAGAATGGGATTCCGGCGCAACCTCACTGCCGGAGAAATTACTGGTCAAGTGTACGCGCTCAACGAACTGGTTGCCGCAAGGGAGCCGGGTAAAGCCCTTACCAATATTGTGTTTATGGGAATGGGCGAACCGTTGCTGAACACCGATAACGTCATTGAGGCCATTGAGAACCTCACCACGCGCAATTACCGTTTTTGTCTTTCGCAGAAAAGAATTACTATTTCGACCGTGGGTGTGATTCCGGAAATCCATCGACTTGCAAAGTCGGGCATGAAAACGAAGCTTGCGGTCTCGCTCCATTCAGCCGATCAGCAAAAACGGGAGTCGCTTATGCCGATCGCCGCCCGTCAATATCCGCTTGCAGAGCTGGGAAAATCACTTTCTGAGTACAGTTCTTCGACGGGAATGCCGGTCACCATTGTCTATCTGCTCCTCAAAGGGATCAACGACTCCCTCGACGATGCCAAAATTCTTGCCCGGTTTGCTAAAACGTTTTTGTGTAAAATAAATTTGATTGATTACAATTCAATCAATAATAGTAAATTCAAGCCTGTTTATAGCGCTGCCCGGGAACTTTTTCAGCAATACCTCATGAATGCAGGATTGCATGTTACCGTCAGAAAAAGCTACGGCACCACCATTAATGCGGCATGTGGCCAACTGGCGACAGTCGGTATTCAGAACCCGCAATAATCTCTAACCGTCTTAGTAATCATGGAGTTGATCGATTTTATTCCATTCAGAAGTGAATTTGCCAAAGCATGCTATGGTCTTACCACCAATGCGACGCACACCTCTGAAAACCCTGTTTTCAATGAACTGAAGGTACGCCGCTACGACCGGCCAATCGCTGACGTCTCTGATTTTATTCTCAGTAAAATCGATCACTGGCTCGGCTGGAACCTGATAAGCGAAAGGACCGCTGTGGGTGGCATGGTTACCATTCGCGCTGAAGTGAGCTCTTTTATCCTTTTTGGTCTTAAAATCAACGTCACCTTTGGGCTTCTTGAGGAGAAGGATATCAACGGTCGTTGCATTACCACGGTCAATGCCAAGGCTGAAACCCACATAGAGTCGAAAGGAGACCTTGGCGAAAGCCGCCGCGTTATCAGAATGATGCTTGGTGCAATGGATTTTGCATTCCGGACAGAGCAGATCAGTGACCAAGATTACCAGTACCGCTCACTCGATACCCAAGGCTCTGCTGCGGCTTCCCAGCAGATTTTTGATGATCTTCAGTTGCAGCATCAGCCAAAACCTGACGGTGCCACGAAAGGCACTGCAATCGAATTCAAGAAAAAGCCAGCCATACAAACTATCCAGCTTAAACCCGCCGTAAAACATGACGATTCCCTCCTTGCCCCATCTCCCCTCTCAGGCGCTGAAGCAGAAAATGAGTCATCTGCAAGCGCCCCCGCAGTTGATATGACCGCAGAAGAAACGAGGCCGCCAAAGCCAAAAATCATGATTGTGACGACAAAAAAAACCCTATAAAATCAGTTTGATGAGAATTATTCTACTGGGAGCACCGGGGGCCGGAAAAGGCACGCAGTCGAACTATATATCAAAAACACTCGGGATACCGCAGATATCGACGGGCGACATGTTGCGCTCTGCGGTCAATTCTGGTACTCCTCTTGGTATCGCTGCAAAAAAAGTGATGGATAGCGGGCAACTTGTTTCTGATGAGATCATTATTGCTCTTGTCAAGGAGCGCCTGACGAATGATGATTGCGCCAGGGGATGTCTTTTTGACGGCTTTCCCCGTACCCTTAACCAGGCCGAATCGTTGAGAAAAGATGGAATTCACATTGACCATATTGTGGAGATCCATGTTGCAGATCGAGAAATTATCGACCGGATGAGCGGACGCCGTGTGCATCTTGCTTCCGGCAGAACCTACCATATACTCTTTAATCCACCAAAAAGAGCGGGCGTTGATGATGAAACCGGGGATCTTCTTGTACAACGAGAGGATGATCATGAAAATACGGTAAAAAAACGACTGCAAATTTATCATGCACAAACGGCTCCGCTGATCGAATACTATTCTACCTTGTCAAAGACTGGGGCTGCAGATGCTCCACGGTATTACAAGATTGAGGGGTCGGGAAAGGTTGAGGAAATTCGCGACCGGATTCTTGAAGCTCTGACTCTCTGAAAACCGGGAACAAAGAGTCATTTCAAATAAAAAAGTCAGTACCTTTGTACTGGCTTTTTTTTATTCATCACCATGCATGCACTGATTGCGGCTGAAAAATTATTCAGGGGTGAACCATTTTTCACCCTGGTGCCCGAAAGCCTGGAGCACGACATCCGGCCGGGGTGCATGGTGCTCCTGTCGGCAAAAACAGGGAATGGAAGGGTCTCGATCGGCTACATTCTGAGCCTTGCGATGCCGGAAGGTGAAGAGGTCTTGAGCGTGGAGCTCCTTGATCTGCTCTATGGTGGAGAGGCGGTGCTCAGCCCCTCCCTCTTGCAGCTTACCAGGTGGATGACCGATTATTATCTCACCAGGCGGGTTGATACCCTGATGACTGCTCTTCCTGCAGCAGTACGCACAACGGTGGATGATGTGGTTGAAATGACCGATTTTGCGCTTAAGAGCGAGGGGCAGAAGGTCATCAACACGGCGCTCCGCCGCTCAATCATGCAGGTGATGATGGTAGAAAAGCGGCTTACGGTGCATCAGTTGCAGCGCCGGATCGGCAAAAAACAGCTCTACCGCACCATTGCTGCGCTTGAACGGGGGGGGGATCTGAAGCTCTCTAAAAAGTTTTCATCCACAAAAACAAAGCAAAAACTTGCCTGGCGCCTGAGCGATTCGTTACCGGAAAAAAGAGAGGAGCGGCTTAAAAGCTCTCCCAAACAGCTTGAGGCTATCCAAAAACTGGAAGCTCTCGGTGAGGGAGGCGCTTTTGCCGAAACCATTGCCGTCTCGCGAGAGACGCTCAATGCCCTTGAAAAAAAGGGGTTTGTTGAAAAATTTCTGAAGGATCGCATAAGCCACTTCTCAACCGGTTTTACTGAAGTGGCGCAATCACCAAAAACGCCGACAGCCTTACAACAAAGGGCGCTTGAGCAGTTGATTGGTGCGTTCGACAAGGGGGAATACTGCACATTTCTGCTTCACGGGGTGACCGGAAGCGGAAAGACCCTGATCTATATCGAGTTGCTGAAAAGAGTACTTGCGGCAGGAAAAACGGCCATTGTACTGGTACCTGAAATAGCGCTGACCCCCCAGACCGCAGGCCGCTTCCGTGAGCACTTTCATGAGGAAATCACCATCCTTCACAGTGCCATGAGCAACCAGGAAAAATATGATGCATGGCACAGCCTCCGGCTTGGAAAAACAAAGATTGCCCTTGGTGCCCGTTCAACCATCTTTGCTCCGCTTGATAACCTCGGGGCAATTATTGTTGACGAAGAACATGACAGTGCTTACAAGCAGGATCGCAATCCCCGCTACCACGGGCGTGACACGGCTGTGATGAGGGCAATGTTCAGCAATGCAATTTGCGTGCTTGGTTCGGCCACTCCTTCGTTTGAGTCATACAATAACGCGGTCACGGGTAAATACACCCTTCTCAATCTTCCGGAACGGGTTGATGGGGCGGCCATGCCCAAGCTCACGCTTATCTGGATGAAAGGGAGCCCCAAGGCTTCGTCGTCAATTTCAGAGCTGCTCTGCCGTCAGATAGAGATCCGTCTTGAAAAAGATGAGCAGGTCATTCTTCTGCAAAACAGGCGAGGCTTTGCCGGAAGTATCTTCTGCCTTGCCTGTGGCCATATTCCTCTCTGCCGCTTCTGCAATATTCCTCTGGTCTACCACTCCACCCAGAAACAGCTCCGTTGCCACTACTGCGGCCATACCAAAAGATTTACGGAGTCGTGCCTGAAGTGCTCTTCGACCAACCTTTTTTATAAAAGCAGCGGTACCGAGCGCATTGAAGAGGAGCTGAAAACTCTTTTCCCCGATGAAAAAATACTCCGTATGGATGTTGATACTACCACTACCAAGGGCTCACATGGCCGGATTCTGACGGAGTTTCACGACCGCAAGGCGCGGATTCTGCTCGGCACGCAAATGGTGGCCAAAGGGCTCGATTTTCCGGCAGTCACTCTTGTGGGGGTGCTCATGGCCGATATCGGTCTCAATATCCCCGACTTTCGTGCTGCAGAGCGAACATTTTCACTGCTCACCCAGGTTGCCGGACGTGCAGGTCGCTCTTTGCTTCCGGGAGAGGTCTACTTTCAAGTGTACAATATGGAAAACGATGTTTTTCCAGCTCTTTTACAAGGAAAGGAGAGTTATGAAAAATTTTTTCTTCAGGAGAGTGCCATAAGAAGGGAGCTCCACTACCCTCCAGCCTCACGGCTCATCAAATTCGAATGCAGCGCAGAAGATGAAAAGCAGGCGGAAGCGGCAGCGCTCTCATGCAAAAACACGCTGGCACTGCAACTGCCAGCAGAAAAAGGAGCAATTCTTGGACCTGCACCAGCCTGTATTGCAAAAATAAGGGGACGATACCGTTACCAGGTAGTGGTAAAACTCTTTGGAGGCAAACTCTCGCCACTTTTTGTTAAACAGATGGGCGACAGCGTCTTGGCCCGCTTCCGTTCCGCAGGACTCACCTTTACGGTTGACGTTGATCCCCAGAACCTCATGTAGCCACTCTCCGCTCACTGTACCACACCCCTTTCTCCCTGCTACAGCCTTGATGGAAGCCCCGTATACCGTGAATTGAACTTTTTTCTGTGTACTCCATAGTGCAAAAGAGCATTCGATGGCAAGATGAGTTTGCCAGGGCTTTTTTTACATAAATGTGTGTTTTTTTGTAAATCACCACAAGAGCCTAACATTTTTTACATAAATGTGTTTTTTTATTAATAATTTTCTATTATTTTTGACTTGAACCTTAATAATTGAGCACAAACGATTCATAAAGACAAGCCAGACTGCAATAACTTTTTAACAACCTAAAAAATACATGCCATGAAATCAGGAGCCGTCAGCCTCGAAAGGAGGCACTATTTTACCCGAATCAGGGAAAATATGTCGAAACAAAAAAACTGGAAACTTGGGTTGACCATTTTTGCGGGAAAGATGATAGGGCTTTTAGTTGTCCTCTTGTCGATGAGCACGTTAGCCGGAATTATCGGTACACCTGCAATGGCAGCAGATACCTATTCTCCGATTGAAACAAATCTGATTAACTCGCTCAATACCCTCTGGACATTGATTGCAGCAGCCCTCGTCTTTGGAATGCAGGCTGGATTTGTGATGCTCGAGGCCGGTTTTGCAAGAAAACGGGAAACTGTAAACGTGCTTATTGAGTGCGTGCTCGATACGGCCATTTGCGGCATCTCTTTCTGGGCCATTGGATACGCATTCATGTTCAGTGAAGGTAACGGCTTTATTGGCCAGCACTGGTTCTTTTTACAGGGTGCGCCAAACACTTACGGGGCAACCGGTGTAGCGCTTCTTGCTCACTGGGTCTTTCAGTTTGCCTTTGCCGATACCGCTTCAACAATTACTTCAGGTGCCATGATTGGACGTACCAGTTTCCGTGGCGACATTCTGTACAGTATTGTTGTAACGGCCTTGATTTACCCAATTATTGGTCACTGGGCATGGGGTCCAGACGGTTTCCTTGTCACTATGGGTACTCCCGGAAACTTTTTACCTGAATTGGGCAACCCTTTCCGTGACTTTGCTGGTTCGACTGTTGTGCATACCATTGGCGGTGTTGTTTCGCTGGCAGGTGCCATTGTGTTGGGACCCCGTATTGGACGTGTCTTTTTACGGGATGACAAAGAGAGGGGCGGTTTACCTGCGGCTCACAACTTGCCGGTTGCAGTTACAGGAGCTTTCCTCTTGTGGTTCGGATGGTACGGATTTAACCCCGGCAGCACGCTCTCAGCGATGGATGCCATTGGTATTGGTCGTGTAGCCGCAAATACGACGCTGGCGGCTTGTGCTGGAGCGTTGAGTGCCATGTTTCTTGCCTTCTATGTCGGTTCCTTTAAAGGCAAGTTTGACGTTGGCTTTACCGTCAACGGTCTCCTCGGCGGCCTGGTTGCCATCACTGCGCCCTGCTACTGGGTCTCACCGTTTGGCTCAATCATCATCGGTCTGATTGCTGGTGCGATTGTTTTTGGTGGTATTTACCTGCTTGAATATCTTCGTATCGATGACCCTGTGGGCGCTGTGCCGGTTCATGGGATGAACGGTATTTTCGGAACCTGGGCTATCGGTCTTTTTGCCACTGGAGAGTATGGTTTTGCCACTCCCTTTGGTGCTGACAACACGGCTCCTGTAACAGGACTCTTTTATGGTGGGGGCTGGAATGTTTTTCTTGCGCAGTTTGTCGGAAATGCAATTGTTGCGCTGACAACTTTTACTATTGCAATCATCGTCATGTGGATAATCAACAAGTTGCCATATCCCTTCAAGTTGCGTGTTGAACCGGAAGGTGAAACCGGTGTTGGAGGATTGGATGTTTTTGAACATGGCGCTGAAGCGTATACCAACTGAATTATTAACCTGTTAAATTAAAACTCATTATGAAAAAAATAGAGGCAATCATAAGGCGTTCAAAATTTGAAGAGGTGAAAGCGGCATTACATGCCATTGATATCGACTTCTTTTCCTACACCGAATCATACGGGGTTGGAAATGAACGCAAGAAGAAGGATGTCTTCCGTGGCTCCGCCAATACTGACTACATTTCACGCTTGACGCTCTCGATTGTTGTTCGCGACATCAATCTTCAAAAAACGGTGGCCTGTCTTTTAAAGTCAGCCTATACCGGTGAAGTCGGTGACGGCAAAATCTTTGTCTGGACTGTTGACGAATCCTACCGTATCCGTACCGGAGAGAGCGGAGACGACTCGATGTACAACAAGGATTAACTCACAAAAGCCAGGCTTTGGTCTGAAAAAAGTGCAAATAACAAAGCCGCCCGTAAAAAGGCGGCTTTGTTATAAAAAAAAATCCACAGAGAGGTCACAAAATGGGCTGAGACGTTTCAGTGCTGCTTTACTCTTTGCTTAAATTCGCGATAAGCATTAATGAGTGCGTTGGTCGAGCTGTCGTGACTGCAAACCCTCTCATCACCCTGGATTTCAGGGAAGATGGCTTTGGCCAGTTGCTTGCCAAGTTCAACACCCCACTGATCAAATGAATTGACCCCCCAGATAACACCCTGCACAAAAACCTTATGCTCATAGAGTGCAATGAGGCTTCCGAGAGCCGAAGGGTTAAGTTCATTGAAGAGAAGCGTATTTGTTGGGCGGTTTCCGGGGAACACCTTGTGCGGAAGCAATGCTTCAAGCTCTGAAGGCTCCATACCGGCGGCTTCAAGTTCCTGACGCACCTCCTGCTCATTTTTACCTTTCATGAGCGCTTCGGTCTGTGCAAAACAGTTGGCAAGCAAAATATCGTGATGCTCCCCTGCCGGGTTCTGGGTTTTGAGCGGCACAATAAAATCAGCAGGAATAAAGTTTGGGCTCTGGTGCAGCAATTGAAAAAAAGCGTGCTGTGAATTGGTGCCCGGTTCGCCCCAAATCACTGGACCCGTTGCATAGGTTACCGTGTTGCCTTGCTTGTTGACCCGCTTGCCATTGCTCTCCATATCGAGCTGCTGGAGATAGGCCGGAAAACGGTGAAGGTACTGGTCATAGGGAATGACGGCGTGAGAGGAGACATCAAAAAAATTATTGTACCAGACGCCAAGCAGGGCAAGCAGGACGGGAATATTGCCTTCGAGGGGTGCATGGCGGAAGTGCTCGTCCATCGCATAAGCGCCATTGAGCAGCTCCTGAAAATGGTCAAAGCCGAGAAAAAGCGCTATGGAGAGCCCTATGGAGGACCAGAGAGAGTAACGCCCTCCAACCCACTCCCAGAACCTGAACATGTTTGCTTCATCAATGCCGAACTCCACAACTTTCGAGCGATTGGTTGATACTGCCACAAAATGCTTTGCAATATGCGATTTTTCAGTGGCATGAGTCAAAAACCATTCCCGTGCGCTCATCGCATTGGTCAAGGTCTCCTGTGTCGTAAAGGTTTTTGAGGCAATGACAAAAAGCGTCGTCTCCGGATTAAGCTTTTTCAGGGTTTCGCTGATATGAGTGCCATCAATATTGGAGACAAAATGAACCTGGAGATGGCCATGAGCAAAAGAGCGAAGCGCTTCGGTTACCATGCAAGGGCCGAGATCGGAACCGCCAATGCCGATATTGACCACGTCGGTCATCCGCTTGCCGGTATATCCCTTCCACGAGCCTGAAATAACCCGCTCACAGCACTCCTTCATCTGGGCAAGCACATCGGCAATTTCACTTGAAAGATCGAGGCCGTCAACTTCCAGCGAGTATCCTGAGGGCCTGCGAAGAGCAGTATGGAGCACTGCACGCTTTTCGGTGGAGTTGATTGGTGCACCCTCAAACATCTCATCCCGCTTTTTTTCAAGCTCAACGCTGCGTGCAAGATCTACAAGCAGCTCCATGGTACGAGGTGTGATCCTGTTTTTTGAATAGTCGAGCAAGAGTTCACCCCACTGAATTGAAAAGCGATCAAACCGATCGCCCTCTTGCTGGAACAGTTCCCGGATATGCAGATGCTCAATTTCCTGCTTATGGGCTGCAAGAGCACTCCAGACTGCGCTTTGTGATAAATCCATCTGTTTGTTGTTTTTTTGCTGTTTATACGACTGTTACGACGATCATAAAGGTGTGTGCATTGCATCATGACGGAAATGCAACGTCAAGAGTGACCCCTCACCGTCACGCTCAAGGGCAATGCTTTCGGCAATACTGAGGATAATATAAAGACCGCGTCCTGATAACCGTAAAAGATTCCGGCGATCAACCGGATTGGGCAGCTTATTGATGTTGAACCCTTCCCCACAATCCCGGACGGACGCAATAAGTGTACCAGCAATAGCCCTAAGCGTGCAGGTAACACTCAAGCCATGCTGTGCGCGATTGCCATGCTTGACGGCGTTGACAAAGGCCTCCTTCATGGCAAGCTGAAGCCGCTCCAAAAAGAGGTCGCTATACCCTTCGCCCTCAGCAAACGACGCTATAAACCCGTTCAAGGCTTCATACCCGGAGTATCCGCCTTGCAGCACAATTTCAGCTTGCTTCATGAAGAAAATTGCATTTTTTTCAGGAACAGTTGCGGTAACGCTCTGAATGTAGCACGATGCGCATCTCAAAGCAAACGCTGAAAAATCGCTAAAAACATCACTTTATTAAGTAAAAAAGTATTTTTTCCTAACTTTTATTACTTATTTGTATTGTTTTATTAATTTTTTATATTAGACATGATTTTTTATTAAACAATTCAGTGTTTTTTTAGTCACAGAAGAAGACGAAAATAACTGATCAGACAACAACACAAAAAAAACAGGAGCAAGTAGATGAAAAAAACAGCAAAACTTTTAACCCTCGCTGTTGCGCTTTTTGCAGGATTCGCTGGTACCGCCCAGGCAGAAGGATTTAAAGTAGGTGCGGACGTTGTGAGCAGCTATGTATGGAGAGGTGGAGACCTTGGTGACTCAGCGGCCATTCAGCCAGCACTTTCTTATACCTTTGAGGGTGGCAATGTTATTGTCGGTGCATGGGGTTCTTATGCCGTGAGCGACCAGAACGGAAATGCCAGGTACAAAGAGACTGACCTGTATGCCACCGTACTGGCCGGACCATTCAACCTGACCGTAACCGATTATTATGTTCCGACTGGTACCAACACCAGAGCCTTTAACTTCAAGAAAGACGGCCCGAACGTTGTTGAAGTCAGCGCTGGCTATGCGAAGGATGAGCTGAGCCTGCTTGCAGCCATTAATGTTGCCGGAACTGAGAATGGCAATGCAAAATATTTTGAAGCTGGCTATAAGTTCTACGACAAGGATGGCTACTCGGCAAAAGGTGTCGCTGGTATAGGCAACAGACGAAGCTACGGCAACACCGCTCAGGAAGATAAGGTTGTTTTTGTCAACACCGGCATATCGGTTTCAAAAGATCGCTATACCGCATCATACGTCTACAACCCTGACACAGAAAAATCAAACATTATCTTCATGGCATCATTCTGAGTCGGATACTGTAAGGATTTTTGCTGCAATTGACGGGTAACTAAAAAAGGAGGCGTACACAAACGGGCCTCCTTTTTTTATTGCATGCACAGCATCGAATATGTATGTCAGATATCCGCCTCGTAAATAACGTACTCCTTGTAAGGCTTCCCCCCTATCACCTTTGCCAGTTTGCTCATCGCCTCGTTCGATTTGAGCACCCAGCTCATCTCACTGGCAAAAACCCCGTGCTTTCCCCCATAATCGGCAATCTGGGTGTTGAGAATGCTGTCAACTCCCTTGCTGCGATATTCAGGCAGCACGCCCATGGTTATAGTTCGAACCATTGAAATGTTACGACTGTACCAGAGATATTTGAGCAAACCAAGAGGCGAGAAAGGATTTCCATTCACATGTTTCAGCGCCTGGTTCACATCGGGAAGCGAGAGTGAAAAGCCGATCGTGCGTTTGTCGCGATCCTCGACAAAGTAGATATAGTGAGGATTTGCAAGGGGTTTAAGGCCTTTTGCAAGAAAATTGAACTCTTTGTCGGTCATGGGTACAAAGCCCCAGTTTTTCTCCCATGCCTTGTTATAGATATCGCGCACACGGTCAATTTCACGGTCAAAATC
The DNA here is from genome assembly GCA_903838025.1 of uncultured Chlorobiaceae bacterium. Taxonomy (GTDB): domain Bacteria; phylum Bacteroidota; class Chlorobiia; order Chlorobiales; family Chlorobiaceae; genus Chlorobium. Next base: position 2,273 of record CAILXB010000168.1, on the reverse strand, counting down.
TTTCATATTCATGATCCGTACCGTCAATCCTTCCCGTTTCATCACATGACCTGCGATTCTGCGCAAACGTTCGATATCGATAATTTTCTGGTCGATATACCATGCAAGCAGCTCCTGCCCTACACGATGACCATACCTCAGAACAAGATCATTGTAGTAAGGCGGGTTGTAGAGCATAAGAAAAACCGGAGCACTGTCGAACCCCTTTGTCAACATGCCGCACTGGTCATTCATGGAAGGGCTTACTGGTCCGCGCATGGCATTAAGCCCCCTCTTTTTCAGCCACCCGGCAGCCGCATCAAAGAGTGCGTTGGCCACTTGCTGATCATTGATCGACTCAAAAAAGCCCCAGAAACCAACCTTGTCATCATGAACCTCATTGTGACGACGGTTTTCAATGGCTGCAATTGTTCCAGCCATAACCCCATCTTTCCAGGCAGTAAACATGGCGAGATCGGCATGATCATACAAGGGGAACTTTTCTGTATCAAGAGTTTTCATGTAATCATCTATAACCGGCGGAACCCAATATTTATTGAGTTCCGGATCCTTCCTGTAAATCTGCCATGCAAATTTGATAAACGCTTTTCGCTCTTTTTTATTCTGAACCTGCAGAATCTCTATTGCCATAATAGACCTCCCTGTTATGTGGTGGAAACGCTCTGTTAGTTCATGCAAAAAGTGCTCAGTGAAGAAGCTTGTGCATAACCGCCGCCCCTTCACGCAGCATGCGCTCGCTCTCCTCCCATGAAAGACACTCGTCGGTAATCGAAACCCCATACCTGAGTTTCCCTGGCTCCTCCGGGAAGGGCTGATTGCCACAACTGAGATTACTTTCAATCATGACACCAACAATACTTTTGTTTCCCTCTGTTTTTTGCTTCAGAACATCTTCCCAGACCGTCAACTGCTGCTCATGTTTTTTGCCTGAATTGGCGTGGCTGCAATCAACAAGAAGCGACTGTTCCAGCCCGGCCTTGCCAATCCATGATTCAGCAAGAGCGATGCTTGCCCGATCATAATTAGGCTTTTCACCGCCACGCAGCACAAGATGACCGAAGGGATTTCCTTTTGTTGTAATAACACTACTGCGTCCCTCCTGATCAATACCGAGAAAGCTGTGCGGGTGCATTGCTGAACGGATGGCATCAACAGCAACGTTAAGGCGCCCATCGGTCGAGTTTTTGAAGCCAACCGGCATGGAAAGCCCGCTGGCCATCTGACGGTGAGTCTGTGACTCAATGGTTCTTGCACCAATTGCTGCCCAGCTTACCAGATCGGCCACATACTGCGGTGATATGGGATCAAGAAATTCCGTTGCGGCTGGCAACCCCATTTCGTTGATTTCAAGCAAGAGCTTGCGAGCATGAAAAATGCCATGCTCAATATCGTAAGTATCGTCCAGATGAGGATCATTGATAAACCCTTTCCAGCCAATAGTCGTCCGTGGTTTTTCAAAATAAACCCGCATCATGATGCACAAATCACTCTGGAGCTCAGTGCGCAACGCCGAGAGACGGGAAGCATACTCACGAGCAGCGTCCATATCATGGATTGAACAAGGTCCAACAATCACCAGCAACCTCAAATCTTTGCCGGTTAATATATTTTCCACTTCACGACGCCCGGCAGCAACAGTAGCCGCAATACGTTCATCCACCGGCAACATCTCCTTGAGTGCCTTTGGAGAAGAGAGGCGAATAATTCGTGAAACTCTTAAATCATGTAACTGTTCCATTCGTTTTACAACAATAATAACCTCATTAGAATTTACAAGAAGCAAGATAAAAAAACCACAGGAATATCATGAGCAACTATGCCGATAAATTCCCCGATACATAAGCCTAACTGCAAAACCAGTGCCACTTCATACCCTCATTGATGAAGCCCACCTTTGTCGCAAGTTTTCTTTAATAGAGTAACCTCAAAAAAAATATATTATATCAGCATAAGAATGAGGGTGCCCAGGAAAAATACCGAAACCGCTCTGGATGCTTTCAGTCAATACAGTTCCGCAAAAACCTAATAAAAAAAACCATGAACGTACTGATCACAGACGGTATTGATCCTCAATGCGGTCAGATCCTCCGTCAAAACGGCTTCAATGTGACCGAAAAGCCGAAAATCAGCAAGGAAGAACTCAAAGAAATCATCGGCGACTTCGATAAGCTGATTGTCAGAAGTGCAACAAAAGTTACCGCAGAAATTATTGAGTGCGGCACAAAACTGCGGCTTATTGGACGTGCTGGTGCCGGGGTCGACAACATCGACAT
>CAILXB010000167.1 GCA_903838025.1 uncultured Chlorobiaceae bacterium | reverse complement strand
GGTGAGGTTGAGGAGATTACCTCCTTCATTGGCTCGCAGCAAGCCCTCAAGAACATGTATGTGCTGCCCACTCCTGATGTGCAAAAGGGTAACGGAATGTCGTCGTCGGGATACCAGGATAATGAAGATCAGGATGAGATCTTTAAAGATGGGGACAGGCATGATGTTCTCCATCAGCAACTTGAAATATCCAAACGTGTTCAGCTCTCGAAGGTTCCTGAAAAACTAGAGATGATAATTGTGCTGCCCACTCCTGATGTGCAGAAGGGTAACGGAATGTCGTCGTCGAGATATCAGGATAATGAAGATCAGGATGAGATCTTCAAAGATGGGGACAGGCATGATGTTCTCCATCAGCAACTTGAAATATCCAAACGTGTTCAGCTCTCGAAGGTTCCTGAAAAACTAGAGATGATAAATTACCGCTTTCCTACGGTTGACCTTTTGGACAAAGTCCCTGATGATGATGATCAGATCGATGAGCAGCATCTGTACAAACAAAAAGGAAAACTGCTAGAAACACTCAGGATATTCCATATCGATGCTGATATAATTAATACCACTATCGGTCTAAGGGATACTCTGATTGAATTTAAGCTTGCGGCGGATGTTAACATCAGCCGTTTTACAGTTCTTAAAAAAAACTTTGCCGTCGCGTTATCACAAAATAAGATCAGGCTTATTGTTCCTATTCCTGATAAAGATACTGTCGGGGTCGAAATACCTAATGAAAAGCCGAAAACGGTATGGCTGCGGTCAGTCTTGCAGGTTGAAAAATTCAAGAACAGCACGATGTTGTTGCCGATTGTGCTTGGTAAAACCCTTGCAAATGAAGTCTATATTGCCGATTTGGCCACCATGCCGCATCTCCTGATTGCCGGTGCAACAGGCGCCGGAAAGTCGGTCTGCATCAATGTCATTATCTCCAGCCTGCTCTATGCGTGCAGCCCCGACAAAGTCAAGTTTGTGCTTATTGATTCCAAAAGGGGGGAGCTTTTTCAGTACCAGCATCTGAAAAACCATTTTCTTATGCGTTTTCCTGGTATCGACGAGCAGATTATCACCGATCCCCAGAAAGCGGTCTACGCGCTCAGGTGCGTGGTCAAAGAGATGGAGGTTCGGTATGAAACCCTTGAAAAAGTGGCTCTCCGCAATATCAGCGACCACAACAGCCGTTTTCCCAAAGAGGCATTGCCCTACATTGTTGTGGTTATTGATGCGCTTGCCGATCTCATGATTACTGCGAGACGGGAGGTTGAAAAGCCGATTATCCGAATTGCCCAGCTCGCCCGTGCGGTGGGTATTCACCTCATTGTGGCGACCCAGCGCCCCTTTGTGGATTTTATTGGTAAAGCCAACTTTCCGGCAAGGATTGCCCTCCAGGTTAAAAGCGGGGCTGATTCACGTACCATTCTTAACTGTTATGGAGCTGAACAACTACTTGGTAACGGTGATATGCTCTATCAGTCTTCCGACCAGCAAAATACTATGCGTATCCAAGGGCCTAATGTCTCCTTGAGTGAGCTTGAGCGGATTACCTCCTTTATCGGCTTGCAACTCCCCCTCAAGAACATGTATGTGCTTCCTGATGGTGCACCGAAAACTATTATACACCCAGAAGAAATAATAGGAGAGCCAGAAAATACTCCCACGGCCAATACGGTTATACATCCAAACTCTGTTATATAAATATAAAAAAGAAAATAAATATGGCACAAACAATATTAGTGGAAGAAACTCTTGTTGAGTCTACAAAAGATTCATAAGGTAAAGTTTATTTAGAAGGCATATATGCAATCTCTGAGCGAAAAAATATGAACGGGCGTGTGTATCCACAGAAGGTTCTTTCGAGAGAAATGAATAAATATGTAAAAGAAGCTGTGGATAAAAAAATAGCCTATTCGGAATTAAGTCACCCTAATTCAATGTCTATTAATCCTGATAATATTTCCCATAGGATTCTATCGTTAACGGAAGAGAATAATATTTGGAGAGGTCGTGCAATTGTTCTTGATACACCAAAAGGAAATATAGTTAAAGCCCTCGTAAAAGACGGTGGTGTTATTGGTATGTCAACACGCGGTCTTGGTACTTTAAAGGATTCTAATGATTGTAAGATTGTTCAGGAAGATTTCGTATTAAAAGCAATCGACGCAGTATTGTCCCCATCATGCATAGAGGCCACAATGACAGCCATAATGGAGTCTGTAGAGACATTTTATTGTGCAGATGAACATTGTTACATATTAGCAGAAGATATCAAAAGAACCATTAAAAAAGCTCCATCCTCACAATTAGAAAAGAAAATACTTGAAGGCTGGTCTCGTTACGTAAAACATTTAAACTTTTAATATAAGATGTCACAAGAAAAAGAATTTGAACTATTTGAAAGTTTGTAACAATTGGCGGCTTCTGATATAACAAGTTTATCAGTAAGCTCGCAAGCGTCAATCTGAGTGAACGGTACGCAGCAGCAAAAGCGTTGCGATATCGAGGTTACACGACGGCTAAATCGGTATTGGTCTCGCGAATGAATGATAGTGATGAAGATATTTACGTCCAACTGGAGGCGGCTGCTGCGCTGGCTGCCCATGATGTTCCTGATGGCTGGGAGTTCATGGAAAACAAGTTGCGCAACTCTGTCATGACGGTTCCCCTCGAAACACAACTGGAAACAGTCATTGTTGCTTCTGAAATACCAGCAGGCAGGAGTGAAAAGTTGTTGATCGAAGTCTTGCAAGACTCACTCCGTGACGATGAATTACGTGCCGGAGCTGCATGGGCACTTGGCCAATTCGTAACGGCTCAATCAGCAACAGCACTTGTTGATACTTTTAATTCAAGTCCACTGGAGATTAAAGTTGAAGCGGCTCGTGCACTGTTGCGGATCGCCGAGCCACAAATCCCTCACTTGATTGATCTTTTGAAACGAGGTGATTCTGCCAAGCGTGATGGTCTGTCATGGGTGCTTGCTCGAACAGGTCAATTCAATCCAACAGAAATTGTTGAGGGAGCCGATGAAAATTTGAGGAAATGGATGAGCTACATTGTTGGCTATGGTAAGGATAAATTTGTACAGGCTGATGTTGAAGCGTTGTGTAATGCAGATTCACAAGTCTATTTTGCTGCAAGCGTTTTGTGGCAGATTGTGGCCAGTTGGGTCAACGATCTGAGGGAGTACTGATGCAGAGTAAACCACTGTATCGGACAGCAAAAGGGCAAGCCTATGTTGGCGATTCTCTTGCACTTCTTGCCGAGTTACCCAGCAATAGCATTGATCTCGTCATGACCTCTCCTCCTTTTGCACTCCGCCGCCAAAAGAGCTACGGCAATGTTGAGGAAACAGAATACGTTGAGTGGATTAAGCCATTTGGCCAGGAGGTGTTCCGGGTTCTCAAGGAGAGCGGCAGTTTTGTCCTCGACTTGGGCGGTACATACCGTTCCGGAATTCCATCCCGCTCTTTGTACAACTTTCGCGTACTCCTCGCTTTTTGTGACGAGATTGGATTTCACCTTGCCGAAGATTTCTATTGGTTCAATCCGGCAAAGCTGCCTTCGCCCATTGAATGGGTAAACAAACGAAAAATCAGGGCAAAGGATTCTGTTAATACGGTCTGGTGGTTCAGTAAAACCGAGTTCCCCAAAGCCGACGTTCGAAAAGTACTGGCACCCTATTCCGACCGGATGAAGAAGCTGATCAGGGATCCTGAAAGTTTCTATACACCAAAAAAGCGCCCATCTGGTCATGATATCAGTGCAAGCTTTGGCAAGGATAATGGAGGTGCAATTCCCTCAAACCTTCTCTCTATACCAAACACCGACAGCAACTCAAGCTATCTCCGGCTTTGCAAGGAACTTGGTACGGAAAGCCATCCTGCGCGATTCCCGGCGGAACTCCCTGCCTTCTTTATCAAAATGCTGACCGACGAGGAGGACGTCGTGCTCGATATTTTCGGCGGCTCAAACACCACAGGGTTTACCGCTGAAGCACTTAAGCGGAAGTGGATGACATTTGAAATCAGCAGGGAATACCTCGCATCTTCCGCATTTCGCTTTCTCGAAGGGCAGAGTTCTGACACCATAAAGCGGGTACTGGCTACATTGAGCGATCCTCATGCCGATTATTGCATTGGGGAGGCGCTCTGCGCATTAGACACCAACAAGAATGCAACGATATCGGATGAATCCCACGCCCAACTCGCTCTGTTTGCTGCTGGGGCGGGTTATGGATCAGCTCGAATACAGCGGAATTGTGAGTGAGGCCGACGGGAGCAAAGCCAGGGAAGTCCTCATCAACAATGACGACTCCCTTGAACTTTTATTGCGAAATCTGGACGCCTGAGCCTTTAGACTGATTCAACGCGCACAATTTCCGGCACTGCTTTTTTGATTGCCTGCTCAACACCGGCACGCAGGGTGAGGGTGCTCATAGGGCATGAACCACATGCGCCAAGCAGTTTTACATCAACGGTCATCTCTTTGGTAATCCCGACAATCTGACAATCGCCACCATCAACCTGCAGGTAAGGGCGGACAGTTTCAAGTGCGGCAATAACCTGGTCGTAGAGCGCATCGCTTTTTGGCAGATAATCCTTGCTGGAACTCATAGTATGCTTGGTTTACAATGGTTGAAAATAACGGTACTCTTTTTCGTGTCACAACAGAACGACAATATCAAACCTCTTGCGGAAAAAAACAATATGAAATTCATCATTGTTCAACGCCGCTTTCAGCTTCCATGATGGAAATTCGGCGCACAACCTCCAGTCCAGCCTGATTGATCGCCTTCGACGTTGCCGAATCGGGATGGCTGAGCAGGCATGGTGTGCCGCTGTCGCCGCCCTCGCGCACCGCCCGGTCGATGGGGATGGAGCCCAGAAATGCGAGCCCCTGGGTACGGGCAAAAATCTCCCCTCCATGGTGTCCGAAAATATAGTCTTTTGTTCCGTCCGGCAGTTCGTAATAGCTCATGTTTTCAACCAGCCCGAGAAGGGGGACATTGACCTTGCGGAACATGCTCACCGCTTTCGACACATCGGCAATAGCTACATCCTGTGGCGTAGTGACAATAATGGCGCCAGTCAGGGGAATGGTCTGGGCAATGGTGATTTGAATATCTCCGGTACCGGGCGGAAGATCAAAAATCAGGTAATCGAGTTCCTTCCACTCCACCTCATTGATAAACTGCTTGACGGCGCTCGAAACCATCGGCCCACGCCAAATCACCGCCGTATCGCTCTCAATCAAAAAGCCGATAGACATCAGTTTAACGCCCCATTTTTCGAGCGGGACAAGATTTTTACCCTCAACTTCCGGTTTGGCATCGACAAGTCCGAACATGGTTGGAATGCTCGGGCCATAAAAGTCGGCATCAATCAGCCCCACCTTTGCACCCGTCTGGGCCAGAGTGAGGGCAAGGTTAACCGCAAAGGTCGACTTCCCGACTCCGCCCTTTCCTGATGCTACCGCAATAATGTGTTTGACCTCTTTCAGCGGACGATCGTTGTTGCAGTGATGATGACCGCAGGATGCGTGTGCGGAGTGACCATTGCCTTCGTGATGGCTGCAGGATGAGGCCGCTGTTGACTCCTCATTTGTTATAGACATAGGTGTTGCGAGTTTAAAATTGGAAAAAAAAGTTATGCAGTTCTTGCCTCGGGCACGTTATTTTTGCATGAACCGCATCGAAATCGCCACTCCCTCCAGGCTGAATTTTTCGCGCAGCTTGTTTTCAAGAAACTTCCTGAAATTTGGCTGCACCAAAAGAGGGTCATTGCAGAAAAAGGCAAAGACCGGCCAAGCGGCGTTGATCTGCGTCATGTACTTGATCTTCAGCTCCTTGCCTGTTTTTGTGGCAACATGTGTCTGTGAAAGAGCCTCCTCAAGAAATTTGTTGAGCACGCTGGTACTGATTTTGCGGGAGCGGTTCCTGCATATCTCCTGCGCCGTATCAATGGCCCGGTAGAGGTTCTTTTTGGTCAGCGCCGAAATAAAGAGCACTGGAACGTAGGAGAGGTTCCCCATCTGCATTCGGAGATCCTCCTCATAGATCTTGCTCGTTTTTGAATCCTTCTCGATCAGATCCCATTTATTGACCAAAAGGAGCGCCCCCTTTTTGCGCTCAACGGCCATATTGATGATTCTCATATCCTGCTTTTCAATGCCCGGAGCGGCATCGAGCATCACAAGGGCAACATCGCAGCGCTCAATAGCTTTTTCAGTTCTCAGCGAGCTGTAGTACTCAATCCCCGCATCAATTTTTGTCCGCTTTCTCAGCCCCGCCGTATCAATCAGGAGAAAATCTTCCTGCTTGCGGGTAAAGTGGCTGTCGATGGCATCGCGTGTTGTGCCAGGGATGTTCGACACAATCAGACGGTTTGAGCCAAGCAGGGCATTGACAAAACTTGATTTCCCCACATTCGGCCTTCCGACCACGGCAAGTTGGGTGGCACACGCTTTGTTGCTGTGCTCTCTCTCCGTTTCAGGCAGCGACTCAAGAATCTCGTCAAGCATGTCGGCAACTCCGCTTCCGTCCCGGGCCGAAATAAAATAAGGGTTGGTAAATCCGGTACTGATGAACGAGGCAGCGTCAATGGTGAGCTGCGGGGTTTCAACCTTGTTCACCGCAAAAAAGAGCTGCTTGTGATTGAAGGTTCGCTGCAGCAGCCGACCAAGTTCGAGATCCCCGTAGGAGAGGCCTGCACGAACATCGGTTAAAAAAATAACAATATCGGCATCACGGATGGCCGTCAGGGTCTGCTCAAGCATTGCCATGCTGATGACGTCACCCTCGGCATTATAGCCTCCGGTATCCATCAGCGAAAACTCCTTGCCTTGCCATTCGCCCTCTGCGATATGGCGATCTCTCGTAACGCCGGGGGTTGGATCGACGATGGCGCTTCGTTGGCGCAGGATTCGGTTGAACAGGGTTGATTTGCCGACATTAGGACGGCCTACCAGAGCAATTAAAGGCTTCATAAGAACAGACACGGTCTTGATAAAAAAAGTGAAACAGGTCCACAAGGGATTTCCTTTTGAGATATAAGGTATAATTTGTAGAATTAAGTGGAATAATTTACATTGACGGACTTTATTTTTCCGCAAAAGTTCAGATAATCAAGAGCAAGAGAATGAGTAAGACGATAAGTTT
>CAILXB010000166.1 GCA_903838025.1 uncultured Chlorobiaceae bacterium | reverse complement strand
TGACTCCGTCAACATCATCGGCGACACTTCTGTAGAGGTTGATAAGCTCAGGGTTATTATCTGCAATGATACCGCTTTCCGGACGGAGAGAAAAGAAAAGTGCACCGCCACCGAAAAAGGGTTCAATGTAACGAGAATAGTGTGCCGGAATTTTGGGGACAATTTCGCTTAAAAGCTGAGTCTTGCCACCAGCCCATTTCAGCAGTGGTTTCGTCACTCCCTGTTGAGAAGGAGAAGAAGTGATGGCAGCATACATCAGTATATCCGAAAATTTGTCATTAAACCCCTAATTTACAACCTGAGGCTCTTCTTTCATAACGTTAAAGCTGGATACGAACGAGCCACCCGGCTTTTGCTGGTTGCCGCCGCAAAAAATATTCCCCCGTCAAAACCCTGATACTTTCCTTATCTTTACCTGCGTCGGCAATGTGCCGCGATTTTTAGACAATCAGCTTATCAGTAAATCACCTTAGTAATGGCGAAAGAAAGTTCCCACCGTCAATCATCTCCCTGTTCAGGATCTTCACTCCAGCAGGGTGTTCTGGCCAATGGGTTAAAAATTATCACCGATTCCGTCGCGTCGGTAAAAAGCGTTACGCTCGGCATACAGATTGATGCCGGTTCACGCGATGACCCCAAAGAGTCGCCGGGGCTGGCACATTTTATTGAGCACGCTATCTTTAAGGGGACTGGACGGCGAACCTACATCGACATCGCAAGAAACATTGAAAAACATGGCGGGTACCTTGACGCCTACACCACAAAGGAGCAGACCTGCATCTACCTGCGCTGCCTGCCGGAACATCTTGAACCCTCCTTCGACCTTCTCTCCGATCTTGTTTGCGACCCGGTTTTTCCTCCCGAAGAGATTGAAAAGGAGAAAGAGGTGGTTATTGAGGAGATCAGCAGCGTCAACGATACCCCTGAAGAGCTTATTTTTGAGGAGTTCGATCTGCGCTCCTTCCCCCGCCACCCGCTCGGCACACCGATTCTTGGTACTGAAAAAAGCGTTGAAGCCTTTACGATCAAGAACCTGAACACCTTCATGCAGCAGCACTATATTCCTCAAAAAATGGTTGTTACGGCGACCGGCATGGTGGAGCACGACGAAATCATGCTGCTTGCCGACCGATTTCTTGGCAAGCTCAGGGAGCCCATCGGAAGCGAGTATCTCCGCCAGCCTTTTCTTGCAGAAGATTATACCCCTTTTACCCTGACACTGAAAAAGCGTGTCTGTCAGGCGCAGATCGTCCTCGGAACAGCCATCGCACGCCACGATCCGCTTTTTTACAGTTTCATGGTGCTCAACTCCATGCTCGGCAACGGTATGAGCTCGCTGCTTAATCTGGAACTTCGTGAAAAACGGGGACTGGCCTACAACGTCTACTCATCCATCACTTTTTTTGATGATGTGACGGCAATGAACATCTATGCCGGCACCGACAGCAACAAGACCAAGGTCACGCTTGAGCTGATCGAAAAGCTGCTCAAAAGCGATGCCCTGAAAAATCCCGACCCGGAAGAGGTGATGGCTGCAAAAACAAAACTGCTCGGCTCACACATCATGGGGATGGAAAAGATGACGCGAAGAATGTCGCAAACGGCATCCGACCTCTCCTATTTCGGCCGCATTATTGAGCCTGAAGAGAAAACAGAGGCTCTGGAGGCGGTCACTGCCGAGGGTATTGCTGAAGCTGCCGTGCAAATGCTGCACGATGCACCTTACTCAACACTGGTCTATAAACCGGGACGGCAGAGCTAAAGGGTGGGGGCTCGAAGCGCTCTTTTAAAACAGCAGATTAATTCGTATCTTCTGGACTTTTAATTTTTCACTATTACCAATTAACCAAAGAGAGCCTTGCAAAAGAATATCAAGAACATCAGCGAAACCGAACAGGAGCTGGAAATCATTCTTTCCGCTGAAGATTTCGGTGCAGAATATACCCAGGAACTCGACGAGGCAAAGCGGAACATTCAAATCAAGGGATTCAGGAAGGGACATGCTCCTGCAAGCTTGATTAAAAAACTGGCAGGGCCCTCCATTGAGGCAACTGTAGCCGAAAAAATGGCATCGAAATATTTTGGCGAAATTGCTGATGCTGAAAATATCAAACCGGCGAGCCGTGCACAAATCATCGACTTTACCTTTACGCCCGATGAGCTGACCATACGCCTCTCCTACGAAATCCATCCTGAATTTGAAGTGAAGGATTTCAGTGCATATACCTTTACCCAGAACCGCTATGTTGTTACCGATGCGGATATTGATCGCGAAATAAACCTTATCCTCAAAGGGCACGGCACCCTTGTCAGCATTGACGAGGCCGCACTCTCAACCGATACGGTGATCGGCGATGTGTACAAGCTTGATGACGCTGGCGAGCCAGAAGAGGATCAGAAAACCGAAAACCACCACTTCAGCCTCGAGTACCTTCCCGAGGAGAATCCCTTCCGCATAGCGCTTACAGGGAAAAAAGCCGGTGAGAGCGTTGAGGTTGAAAATGAGGCGAAAGGTTCCGAACCAGCTTCCCGCTTCCGCGTTGTCATCAGCGAAATCAAACGTCTTGAACTGCCAGAACTAACCGACGAGCTGGTCAAAGAGATTTCAGGAGAGCGATTTGAAACGGTAGCCGACTTCACTGCGGATGTTCGTATCCAAATTGAACAGCATTTTCTTCTGAAGTCTGATGAGGAGTTGCTTGAATCCATCTCCGAGAAATTTATTGAGGAAAATCAGATTGCTGCACCAAACTCCATGGTTGCCTCTTTCTCAAAGATGCTTGTTGAAAATGCCAAACGCCAGATGGGCGGAAACTTCCCGCGTGGATTCGACGAAGAGCAGTTCGGCCTTGCCATGAAGCCGAATGCCGTAAAACATGCCCAGTGGCTGCTGATCAGCCAGAAAATAGCTGAAGATGCAACTCTTTCGGTTTCGGATGAGGACATCAAGGCTTACGCAAACAAAGAGGCTGGCAAAAGTGAGTCCATGAATGCCGAAGAACTTGAGAACACCTACCTCTCGACTGAGTTCCGCGATTACATTACCGATACCATCCTCAAAGAGAAGATCTACGACGTTATCAAGTCGAAGGTAACCATCACCGAAGAAGAAAAACCGCTTCCAGCGCACGCGGGCTGATTGTTTCGAACTGCAAAATAGAAAAAGCAGGAGTTCCATTGTAACGAGGACTCCTGCTTTTTTTGTGCCCTTTGTTTTGTTATGGCCCGTCGAGCAGCGCTGTTGCAACCGCTGAATGGCGGTCATGGGCAATGGAGATTTTCATGGTACAACCAGGAGGAAAGAGCGCCGCACAAAGAGGGCGAACAAAGGGACGTCCGCGTTCATCGTTGAGTATCTCAAAACTTTTCCAGTGCACACCATCGGCAAATCCTGTGCCAAGCGCCTTGACCACAGCCTCTTTTGCGGCAAACCGGCCAGCGACACTCGCAATCACCTGTGGTTTGTGCAGGCAAATTGCTATCTCCTCTTCTGTCAAAAAGCGCTGGAGAAACTTCACTCCGTAGCGACCATAAATTTTTTCAATCCGGTCAAGATCGACAATATCTACCCCAATCTCCATCTCTTTTCCTCTCCTCTTCAGGCAAGTGCTATTGTCATTGAAAGATCAAGCGCCTTGACACTATGCGTCAGCTCTCCGATAGAAATAAAGTCAACGCCCGTTTCGGCAACTTCAACCACATTGTGCATGCCGATATTGCCCGATGCTTCAAGCAGCGGAATACTCCCTCCACTCCGAACGAGAGCGACAGCCTCTCGCAGCAGGTCAGGGGTAAAGTTGTCGAGAAGAATAATATCCGGCAGGCAAGTAAGAGCTTCCCGCAACTCTTTCATTGAGCGTACCTCGGTTTCGATTTGCACCTCAAGCTTTTGCTCTTCGCGGTAGCGCTGTGCCCGATGAACAGCCTTGGCAACGCCGCCGGAGGCGTCAATATGGTTGTCTTTGATAAGAATCATGTCGAAGAGGCCAAAACGATGGTTTTTTCCTCCACCAATTCTGACCGCCTCTTTGTCGAAATAGCGAAGCCCCGGAGCGGTTTTTCTGGTATCAAGAATTTTTGTGCCGGTATGGCTTACCTTGTCAACATAGCCCCTCGTTCTTGTTGCAATCCCCGACATGCGCTGCATAAAATTAAGGGTAGTGCGTTCACCGACTAAAAGAGGTGCCAGCTTTCCCGTGACTTCAAGAATGATTTCGCCGCAAAGAACCCGTTCGCCGTCACAGCGATGCAACACAACGGAGAGTTTGGGGTCACAAGCGGCAAAAACCTGCCGGGCAACTTCCGCACCGCAGAGAATCCCCTCCTCCTTGGCCCTGACAATGGCACTGCCCCCCTGACGGGGATCAATTGTTGCAAGGGTCGTAATATCACCTGTGTAACGATCTTCCTCAAGCGCGAGCATAATGGCTCTTGCACGACACCCTTCATAAAAATCGTCACAATCCCTGTTTTTCATGATTGCTATTCCCTCTCTTGCATTGAAAAAAATAACGTTACCTCACCCCAAGGTAGTGAATTCAACACTACCCTTGCACAAAAAAATCAGTCCATTGACGGCAAAACACCCTGAAACAGTTGTGCCGCTCATGGGCTGAAAAGCACACGCATTGAAAGTGTAAAAAAAATGGCCAGTTGTAGAACGACAGAGAGAATTGTTATATTAGGCAAAAGCGATAAGGGCAGGTGTCACTTTACGAAATGCTCTCGAAGCACTGCCCGGTTTCGGAGATTTTTTTATCAAAAACACATGGATACTAACAAAATAAAGTTTAAAGCGTTATTTCAGAACGTTGCGTCACTTCAGGATATCTGGAAGTTCTCCACAGTCAATAATCGGGATGTCGATTTTGTGAAGTTCCGCCAACGCTCAGAATGGTTACAGTTTACCGGCCTCAATGACAAGGACGGTCACGAAATATACGAAGGAGATCTCCTGAAGTGGGAGGGGTTGGTTGTTGAAGTTGTTTTTGAGTCCGGCAGTTTTAAAGTGCTCAATGACGGCAGTTCCGATATGCTGTTGTGGTTTTGCCTGCCCGAATGCAAAATTGTCGGCAACAAATACGAAAAGAAGAGAGTTAAACCCTGAACCAAAGTCACGGTACGCTTGCCCGGGAAAGTCGATGCCCGACGATTTCATTCACCCCAAGGTTTTTATGATACACTGCGCCAACTCATGCGTCCGGCTGGTAAATATGGTTTTTTATGCTCACCACGGAGTCCTCAAGGAGGAGCATACCGTTGGCGGGAAGTATGAAGTTGATGCTGAGCTTTTTTTTGACTTCACTGATGCCGCAGAAAACGATGACATCACGAAAACCGTCGATTACGGCGCAGTGTACAAGATAATTGAGGCGGTACTGACGCAGCGCAAATACTTTCTCATTGAAGCCGTCGCCTGTAAAATAGCCCGCGAGCTACTTCGTGATTTTCCGGTTCTTGAAGGTGTGGCTATCAGGGTACGCAAACGCAACCCACCCGTCAACGGCATTTGCGATTATGCCGAAGCCGATTACACTGCTGCACGCAATTGAGAGTCATGACGAAACACAACGTCTTTATTGGAATAGGATCCAATATCGGAGAGCGTATCGACCATCTGCAGGATGCTGTCGACAGGCTTTTTCAGCTTGATGATACGGCGGTATCGGTAATATCGTCCATCTATATGACTGAACCAGTCGGTGAGAGTGAACAGAACCGGTTCTACAACGGTGTTCTTCAGCTTGAGACCTCCCTTCCACCCGAAGAGTTACGCCGACAGTGCAAAATTATTGAACAGGAGCTTGGAAGGCCGGACATCTATCTCCGCTGGAGCCCGAGGGTCATTGATCTCGATATTCTGCTCTATGACGATGCGATTATCCAGACCGAAACACTTTCAATTCCTCACCCGGAACTGCATTGCCGCAAATTTGTCCTTATCCCGTTGCTCGACATTGCCAACCCACAGCACCCCGTTCTGCAACAAACCATCCTGCAACTTCTGGAATGTTGCACTGACCGCTCGGTACTCATAAAAACAAGGGAGTCGGTCAGGATAAAAAAAAGACAGAGCACCTCCTTGAAGGGCTCCGTCCTGTAAAAACAAAAAAAAGTAAACCGGGTCAGTTGGCAAAGGTGATATTCAGGTTCCCTTCAGAGAAGTCGGCACCTTCGGTCTTGCGACCAACAAGAACATTTGGCAAAATAATGCTCTTGCGGAAGTTATTGATATCGACCAGCAATTCGTCACCCTTGATATTGACATTGAGCTTCTTTACCTCAACGTTCGGTAGATAGAGACTCAGAACATATTTGCCGTTGATTTTCTCCAGCATCTGGGTTTTGTCGTCCGTGTAGAGGATATCGGCAGGATTGACGTCACCAAACATTTCCTGGCTCAACTGATAGAGCCTCTCAATGTTGATAATTTCTGCGGTGGACTGTTTCACCCTGAAAATCGGCACAGGATAAAAGCAGTTTTCAATCACTCTGAGATATTTACTCTGGATATCAATGAGGCTCTGGAGGTAACTGTCGGTGGAGCTTGCAGGAAGAATCTTGTTAACAATGGCGGCGTCGAGCTTGTAACCGAAAAGATTGAGGTAGGTCTGTACGCGCAGGGCCTCCTTGATGACCATATTCTCAGGATTAAGGACAACGCGGAAGGTGGTTATGGATTTATCCTGAAGCATGGCATGAAGCTCTTTCATGTGGGCATTCACCTCCGGCATAAGCTTGAAGATATTTTTCTTCGGCATAAACTTGCTCAACAGCGGAGCGGCAAAACCAATGGCCTTTGAGTGCCATCCACCAATTTTATCGGCATACCATCCATACGATTCGGGCATTCCAAGCAAACGCATGGTCTCTCCTGTCGGGGCAGCGTCAACAACAACCACATCATAATCGCCTGACTTGGCCGCCTTCCATATATAACGCAGACTAATCATCTCCTCCATACCCGGCATAATGGCAAGCTCTTCAGCCACAACTTCATTGGCGCCGTCGTTCATTAAAATCGATGAAAAATAGGAATAGAGCTCCGTCCAGTTTTCCCTGATTTCCGCCAGGACATTCACCTCCATGGCAAAAAGATTCTTTTCAACCTCCACCGGCGTCGAAGAGAGCTCTGCGCCCAACGCGTCGGCAAGACTGTGCGCCACATCGGTACTCATGATCAAAACCCGTTTTCCCCTTCGGGCAATTGCTGTTGCTGATGAAGCAGAAACGGTAGTCTTTCCTACCCCTCCTTTACCCAGGTAAAGAATAATTCTCATGGTGATAATAAAACTATTGAGTGGACTTAATCTTGACTGAACGCTTTTTATCGATGAGTTGCTCTCTCGGTTACCCCGGTTCCTTGCCCGTCAGGCGTGCACTGTCAGGCGTGCCGTTTTCCTCACCAAAAGAGTCATCCAGACTCATCATGTTTTTCACAATTGAGGGTACCTCCCCATCAAGAGATTTGATGGCAATACTTTTACGCTTAGGAGCCACATCACCTTCAAGGCTCTCCTCTTTCACTTCTGATTCCACGGGTGGCTCGGAAACCTCCTCTTTCGGCCCCTCTGAAGAGAGAACACTGCTGAAACAATCGTCATTGGGCGTTGCATCATCATCGCTTTTGATCTGAATGCTCTTTCTTCTGAAATGGCGCTCAGTATCGTCATCTGCATCGCTCGACTGATACGAGGGTTGATCATGCAGCAACTCATCATCTGCTCCTGCATTCTCCACTTTTGGCGAGGGACGTTGCGTCCTTTTTTTTGCATTTTCACCAAAACTTGAAGAGAGGCGCAAAAGCTTGCTGACAGAGCCGATCATTCCGTCATTTTTGACAGCCGTTTTAACAATGTTAATAACGAAACGCTCTGCCTGAGGATTTTCGGCTATGCTGTTGAGCAATTCATTGAGCGCGGTGAGCATACCAGGAACATGCTGCAAGTCACTTTTAACCTGCTCACGAATCTTGAAAGGAGTGTCGCCAATAATTTCTTTGAGTGAACCGGTAAATTTTTTAATTGAGGCAGGATCAGTGGGAAGCATACTCTCAATTCCCCTGATAAGATCAGCCGGAGAAAATCCATCAGCCCCCTCTGCTCCGCCCTGCGCTCCCCCGGGCATGGCCCCACCCTGTTGCGCTCCCCTTTCATCCGAAGGGTAACCAATAGATGCCTTGTATTGCTCAAGAAGATCCTGACCATAACCAATAGGACTCTCGCGCTGAACGGGATCTGAAGCATCAAAACGAAGAGAGATAACACGAGGCAAGCAGACACTTCTTGCTCCCCGCAAGATAAGATGAGAAACTTCATCAGGAAGATCGCTGCGGTAGTTGAGACCAAGGCGCTCTTCAATGACCGATTCAATAACCGTATGAAGCCGGGTAATCAACTCGGCTTCCCTCAACTCGACCATATCAAAAATGACATAGACGGGATCCTTCTCCTCGCGACGAACCTTGAAATTGAGCGTTGCAAAATCGTGGTCCTTGTTCCGGCTGTTCACCGTAACGGAACCCAGATTAAAGCGGTCAAGATAATCTTTGTTCGATCCCCTTGCCCAGAAGTAAACCGCCTTGTCACTATAAATCAAATAATCCTGAAAGGCAATATTGCCAACGCGCTCCTGATGTGATTCATAAAAGACCCCTTCAAAAAATGCAATCGGATTCTCGCCAGCATTCATGAGCCCTTTCTGAAAAAACTCAGTAACATCACCCTGTTCGGTCTGCGCCGAAACGTACAACGATAAATTAGCCATTACCCATACCCGTTCACTTGATACTGATTAGCACGCCGAACCTAAATTTATGAAAATTTTACAATAAAGAGAAATCACCCGACAGAACAGAGAGTGAACGCAGGAGATGAAAACAAAAAAGGCAGTGAAAGCTTTAACCTTTTCACTGCCTGAACAAAGAAGCATAGAATGTATGCTTACTCTGCGAATTTTGACTCTACAGCCTTTGAAGGAACAGCATAACCAGAAAATTCTGGTGATGAACCGCGAAGGCTTGCGCCTACACTGCCACTGCCAACGTTACCGTAAGCATTACGATTGATTCTCATGGTACCTTTGCCCAATGAATCAAACAACAAGCCAACAGTCTCCCAATGCCCCTCAACCATCACTTCAAAAATGCGACCGGCTGCAGCAAGGATATCGGTAAATACGCCTCCACCACTTACACTCATAATTCCCCCTCGGAATTTAATTATTGGAAAGTTATCAGAATTTACAACAGTATTCTTTGTTCTAATTTACGGTAATAAAAAACAAAAACAAGGAAAAAATCCTTCTGAGCTGCGCGAACCACTGCCAAAACGATCAAGCTTCCTATCTTTTTACCGGGCCCTTCTGGAAAGAACCGGCAAAATTCTTGACAACTTCGGAAGCGGAGACACCTGCGTCACCAACAGCCGTAGCAGCGTTTCCTGTTGCATTTTCAACAGTTTCAACAGCGCTGACATAGAGTTCACTGGCAGTTCTTGAGGCATCCTTGACGGTAATAGCAACGCGGTCAAGAGTCTCGCCAACAACGCCACTGGTACTGCCAAGCAGATTACCGATACCCGAAGCATCAACAACAGCACCAACCGTACCGACGACGGTGTCAAAAAGACCACCGGCAAGATTCAAACTGCCGACCACAGCGCTCTGACCGGTTAAAAGCACACTTTCAGCAAGGAACGTAAGGCGATCGATAAATTCAAGTTCCTTGAAATCTTTACGCAGATTCTGATACGATTCCGACATAGCACTCTCCCTGGAAATGAGGCTGCCAAAACGGAGCCCCGGTTATGATGATGAACTCACAAAAAATTACTCTGGCCAAAGCTAAACATAAATATTGATCTAAACAAATACTCTTCAAAGGGAAGTAATTTATCCCCGGTCGTAAGCTTTCTGCTCCTTTTGCTGCCGACTTTGCTCTTGACGATTAAGGTCAAAAGGGATGTGCAGCCATTTATCCTTGAAGACGGCATCTCCCGGCTCAAGCCCCGTCAGGCTGATCGGAAGCGTGATGATCTTGCGCTGATTGCCGATCTGGACAAACAGCTCATCACCGGTTACCCATACATCGATATCAACAGGGTTGGCAAACATAAGCTTCAACTGCACCTCATAAACATCGCCGTTGCGGACAAACTTTATCGGCGGCTCGTCATACATCATGTCGGAGGGATCGCTCTCGCCGTACATATCCTTGGCAAACATCTCAAGCGCCTTGAGACCAACAATTTCCTGTTCGTACATCCTCAGTTTTTTGACCGGAAGGGGAGAAAAACCCTCTTCGATCTCTCCAAGGTACTTCTGCTGAATAGCTTTCCAATTTTCCAGATAGCCACTGTCCTCTTTTGTATCAAGCAGCTTGTTGACCAGCACCATATCCACTTTGAAGCCGTAAAGGTTCAAATAGGTCAAGGCGCGCATGGTCTCTTTGATCGACATTTTTTCTGCATTCATGACAAGGCGCACCGTCGACTTCTGATTATCCGTAAGAATTTCGCGGATATCTTCAAGCTCGTCAAAAACCTGGTCAACCGACTCAACAGCCTCAGCAGGCGGAATAAAAAATGCGATTTTATCGGACATTCTTGAAAGAGGCTTGCTGAGTGGTTTGATCAAATATTTATTGACATTTTTGATCGCCTTCATGCCCCATGCAAGGGTATCAGGAAGTGACAGAAGCCTCAGGGTTTCACCTGTAGGAGCCGTATCGAGCACAAGAACATCATAGAGTCCGGAAGCTTTATAGCGCTTTACTCTCAAAAGAGAGAAAAGCTCTTCCATACCAGGCAGGATGGTCATTTCATCAGCCATGACCCCCGAAATACCCTGGGCCATAAAAACCTTTGTATAATACTTCTGCACAGCATGCCAGTTCTGCTTCAGGTCAACATAGGGATTAACCTCAATAGCATCGAGATTCTCCCTGATTTTGGTCGGTTCGGCGCCAAGAGGCAGGTTGAACGAATCCGAAAGACTGTGAGCGGGATCGGTTGAAAGGACAAGTGTACGATAACCAAGTTGTGACAAGCGAACTGCTGTAGCAGCAGAGACACTGGTTTTGCCTACCCCGCCTTTTCCTGTAAAAGTTAAAATACGCATGAACCGGGCATTGGATTTATGGACGCTGAGGGAAAAATCAGAAAACAGAAAAAGCCAAAGATATCACTCTGAGCTGACACTACAAAAGATTCAACATACACACTTCAACCAAGGTTAAAAATTTTAAACTTGGTTATCTCACCTGAAGAGCTTGCAAATGACTCTTCTGCTCACTTAATTAAGCCATTCAATCAAGATTATCACCGTCATGCC
>CAILXB010000165.1 GCA_903838025.1 uncultured Chlorobiaceae bacterium | reverse complement strand
GAACTCCTGACCCTTTGCATGCCATGCAAATGCTCTACCAACTGAGCTATAGCCCCTCTTGCTGCTCTAAGTAAAAGAAAAAAAAGTTGTTTTTGCAACTTCTTTTGTTGATTCTTTTAGTCAAGAGCCGTTATTAATGCAAAAAAAGCCGTTATGTCATTTTTGTTTGTCGTCAGGGAAGGGTTTTCGGGTATGGGAAGGGCAAAATTACCAGCAGCCATTACGGTTATGATCACTTTTTTCGCTCTTCTGCTGCTTTCGCTTTTCAGTACGGTCTCCTTGAGCTTTCTCGATGTTATTGAGGAGTTGCGCAGCCGTGTAGAGGTTGAAGTTTTTCTCGGCGACTCAATGAGCGAGGCGCAGGCAAGGGATGCTGCTCGACAGATAACGATGGTCAGGGGCGTGAGTGAGGCACTCTATGTTTCGAAGGATGAAGCCGCAGAGACCTTTGCGCAGGATTTTGGGGAGGATATTGTCAAAATTCTTGGTTCAAACCCCTTGCCGCGCTCTGTAAGGCTGAAGTTTTTGCCGGAATATGCCCGTCCGGAGAGTATCAAGCTGATAGTGCCGGAAATCCAGGCAAGAGTTCCTGATGCCGATATACGCTATAATCAGTCATTTCTCGGTCAGGTTGAGGAGAATGCACGCCTCTTTACCTTGGTGACCGGTGGTCTGGGGGTGTTGATTTCAGTGGCAACTCTTGTGCTGACTGGGTATACCATCCGGCTGGCCATGTATTCACGGCAGGAAAAGATCAGAACCATGCGTCTGGTGGGTGCAACGGGGTGGTTTATCGGTGCACCATACCTTGTTGAGGGGGCTCTTCAGGGGTTAATTTCCGGAGTGCTTGCAGCAGGGGTTCTCTGGCTGCTCTCCGATCAACTGCTCTTCCGTTATGAGCCATTACTCTACACTGCAGTGCAACCCTCAACGTTTCTGGTCATTCCTGCTACAGTTGTGCTCGGTCTTCTCTTGGGTCTCTTCGGCAGTGCCCTCTCGGTGGGAAACTATCTCAGAGCTATCTCGAAGCGGTAGCCTCCTCTTTTATTTTGCGAGGGAGTAGAGGAGGTGGATCTCTCTTTGCCACTCTGCGGAGTCGGGTGTTTCAAGGATGAGAGGAATCTCTTCACAGGCGGGGTGGTTCATAATCCAGGCGAAGGCCTCCATTCCTATCGTTCCCTTGCCGATGCTTGCATGGCGGTCAATCCGGCTGCCGAGGGGCTGCATGGCATCATTGAGGTGCATCCCTCGCAGGTAACGGAGTCCGACAATGCGGTCGAACTCCGTGAAGGTGGCCTCGATGGCGGCCGTTGATTGCAGGTCATAACCGCTTGCAAAGAGGTGACAGGTGTCGAGGCAGACTCCAACTCTGCTTTTGTCGTCAACCTGGTCAATGAGCGACGCCAACTGTTCGAACCGGTTTCCGAGATTGGTGCCTTGCCCGGCAGTATTTTCAATCACGGCGGTTACGGTGGTTGTTCTTTCAAGCGCCATGTTGATGGATTCTGCAATCAGTTGCAGGCATCGCGCCTCCTCAATCTCCTTGAGATGGCTTCCCGGATGGAAGTTCAGCATCACAAGCCCGAGTTCTTCGACCCGCTGCATCTCCTCAAGAAAGGCTTCGCGTGCACGCTGGAGCTTGTCGGGCTCAGGGCTGCCGAGGTTGATGAGATAGCTGTCGTGCGGCAGGATATGTTCTGGCATAAAGCCACCCTCTGTGCAGTTTTTGCGGAATGCATCAATGGATGTCGCCATCAGTTTTGGCGCTTTCCATTGCCGCTGGTTTTTTGTAAAGAGGGCAAACGCCTTTGCCCCGATGCTTGTGGCCTGCAGCGGAGCATTTTCCACTCCTCCGGCTGTACTGACGTGTGCTCCAACCCGTTTCATGATAATGCGGTAAAAAAAATGGGGAAAATTTAATCGGTCGTGCCGAATTTTTTTGCCTGTCCTTCGGTGAGATTCATGGTTTCACGGATGGCGAATGAGCCGCCATTGGATGAAGATGTTGAAAGCATTTCACCAAGAAGCCCGGTCGAAAAAAGCTGTACGCCAAGAATGAGCAGCAAAATACCGAGAAAAATGATTGGGCGGTTACTGACCGGTTTGTTCAGCAGGATTTTATCCAGCGTAATGTAGAGGCTGATAATAAAGCCAAAGAGAAAGCTCAAAAGACCCGCCATGCCAAAAAAGTGCATGGGACGGCGAAGGTATCGGGTAATGAAGAGCACGGAAAGGAAGTCGAAGAGCCCTGAAAAAAAACGTGACGAACCATATTTGGTTGTGCCGAATTTCCGTACCCGGTGCTCGACTGGCAGCTCGGCAATTCTAAACCCCATCCGGTGGGCAAGCACGGGAATATAGCGGTGCATGTCTCCATGCAGTTCCAGCCGTCTGGTCACCTCTTTGCGGTACACTTTCAGTCCGCAGTTGAAGTCGTGCAGGGTGATTCCGGTAAAGAGGCGCGTTACGCCGTTGAAAAGCTTTGACGGCAATGTTTTCGAAAGCGGATCCTTGCGTTCTTGCTTCCATCCACTGACCAGATCATACCCTTCATGCAGTTTCCGGATCATCCCTTTGATAGCAAAGGGGTCATCCTGCAAATCTGCGTCAATGGTGCAGACAAGGTCGCCCGTCGCGGCCATGAAGCCTGCCGAGAGTGCCGCTGTTTTGCCAAAGTTTCTTTGAAAGGAGATCAGCCGAATTTCAGGCATTGAGGGAATCATGCTGTTTATCATCCTGCATGAATCGTCTGTGGAACCATCATCAACAAGGATGATTTCAAAACTGAATGGCTCTGCAAAGAGGTCGTGCAGCTCTTTTTCTGCCATGGCCAAAGAGAGCTGCACAATCAGCTCAGGAAGCGATTCCCCTTCGTTGAAAAGTGGAACAATGATCGACAGTGAACAATGGGCAGTTGACAATGGACGATGGATAGTTGACAATGGACAATGGACAATGGACAATGGATAATGGACAGGGGAAAGGTAAGGAGTTGAGGGGGTAAAGCCAAACTATACGCCCCTCAGGCCGGGATCCCAGATATATTTGTGGAGCTGGAGCTGCATTCTTGCCTGAAGACGGTCACGAAGCATCCATTCTGCAAGTTCAGCAGGTTCAAGTTTTCCGAATGCCACTCCCATCATAACGGTAAAGGAGCTGCTCAGTTGGTATTGGTGCAGGAGTGATGTGGCCCACTTGTAATCCTCTTTGCTGGCAATGACGATCTTGAACTCAAAGGTGTGGCGGTGGGGGGGCTCCGCTGCAAGCGCAAGCTCGATGTTTTCAGGATTGTTTTGATCGCAGACGCCAGATGAGGGCGCTTTAAGGTCAATGATTTTATGCACCCGTTGGTCAACCTCGCCAACGGAGAGGAAACCGCCGGTCTCAAGCAGTACTTTCTTGTCAAGATTGCAGAGTTGGCGCATGAGGCCATGTACTGCGGGCTGCAACAGCGGCTCTCCTCCGGTGACTTCAATAAAAGGGGCCTGAAAAGCGATTGCTTTTTGAATGACTTCCTCTATTTCAAGTGTAACTCCGTCACGTTCTGCATAAGCGGTATCGCAGCCAATACAGCCGTGGCCGCACCTCGCAAGCCTTATAAAGGCGCAGGGCCAGCCAGCAAAAGAGGATTCCCCCTGGATAGAGTGAAAAATTTCGCTGATGTGGAGTGTTTCAGCGCTCATGTGTTTTGCATGGCCAGCAATTTTTCAAGGGCGTCCGGGTAAAGCGTGTGTTCACATTCAAGCACCCTTGCCGCAAGGCTTTCTGGCGTGTCGCCCGGCAACACAGGAACTCTTCTCTGCAGCAGGATTTTTCCCTTGTCGTACTCTTCGTTGACAAAGTGCACTGTTGCTCCACTCTCCGTTTCGCCCGCTTCAAGTACAGCACTGTGGACAAACATGCCATACATCCCCTCGCCACCAAATTTCGGCAGAAGTGCCGGATGGATGTTGAGCATCTTGTCCGCAAATGCCGCGACAACGGCGTCCGGTACCTTCCGCATATAGCCTGCAAGCAGGACAATGTCGATCTGAGCATTTTTGAGGCATGCGACCATGGCCGCAGCAAAGTCATCAAAGGCGCCAAACTGCTTCTCTGTAATATGCAGCGTTGCAATGCCGTTTTGGCTGGCGAACTCCATTGCTCCGCATTGTGAACGGTTCGATACACAGAGCACAATTTCCGCATTAAGCGGCTTTTCCGCGATGGCCCGAAAGATCGATTTGAAATTGCTTCCGTTTCCCGAGCAGAAGACGGCAAGGCGAGTTTTGTGGATGGTCATGATGGTGATTTTATTATTCCTTTATT
>CAILXB010000164.1 GCA_903838025.1 uncultured Chlorobiaceae bacterium | reverse complement strand
TATTATTTTTTTTTGTTTTTTATGAATCTATTCTTTTATGCTATTTGTTTTTTTTGTTGATTGATAGCTCTGTTTTTTGATTTGTTTCATCACTATTTTACTCTGCCTCTTGTTCCTGTTGTTGCTGTTTTTTCTTTGGGGGTAAAATCTGTTTTTTTTGTGTGGTGAAGCTCTTGTTTAGAGAGCCTGGTTGGTTGCATAATGTTTTTTTGTGATTGTGATGCGTGAAGGGTAAACTGTCGATCAGTACACGATATCCGTGTGATCTCTTCCAATTAACAGACATCTTATGCCTCGTATATTGATTATTGTCTTGATGCTTTTTGTGCTTGTTTTTGGTGTTTTTCTTGGCACCAGGCTTGACCGTGGTGGAGAGGTTCGACTTGAAAAGCAGAAAAAAATTCTTGAGGCATACAGCTTGATGAAGCAGTTCTCTGTTGATGAGGTTGATGGCGACAGTCTTGCAGGTGCGGGTATTCAGGGGATGGCCGAGTTTCTTGATCCTCATACGGTTTATCTTGAACCGGAAAAGGCATCCTATTCGCAGGCGGAGTTTGATGGTAATTTTGATGGCATAGGCATAGAGTTTGATGTTGTCAATGATACCCTCGCTGTTGTCACCCCTCTTTCGGGGGGGCCGAGTGCAGCCGTTGGTATAACAGCAGGTGATCGTATCATTGCAATTGACTCGGTTTCAGCGGTTGGTATTACGCCACAGAAGGTGCTTGAAAAACTCAGGGGAATGCGGGGCACAATGGTGCGGTTAAAAGTGCTCAGGCCGCTGAGTGGCAAGCTTCTTGAGTTTCTCGTTACCAGGGGAAAAATATCGACGTCGAGTATTGATGCCGCTTTTATGATGAACCAACGGGTGGGATATATTCGATTGAGTCGTTTCATTGCCACGACGGCTGCTGAGTTTCGCCGGGCGCTTGCCCTGTTGAAAACGCAGAATATGGAGCGTCTTGTTCTTGATTTGCGAGGAAATCCGGGAGGATTTCTTGGACAGGCCGTGCAGGTTGCCGATGAATTTCTGGCTAAAGGAGAGTTGATCGTCTCTACTAAAAGTCGGAAGGGTGGTGCCGAGGATGAGCGTTATGTTGCCAGTTCTGGTGGCAGTTATGAAAAAGGAGATCTGGTTGTGCTTGTCGATAAAGGAAGCGCTTCGGCATCAGAAATTCTTGCCGGAGCTTTGCAGGATAATAAGAGGGCGGTTGTTGTTGGTGAGCTCTCTTTTGGCAAAGGTTTGGTGCAGCGCCAGTTTCCGTTTGCTGATGGTTCGGCCCTTCGTCTTACGGTCTCGCGTTATTATACCCCCTCTGGCCGGCAGATTCAGCGTCTTTATCGCAAGGGCGTTGCAGGGCGTGAACACTATTACCAGGATGCGATGACAAACATCCTTCCACAGAAACTCTTTGCAGACCCAAAGAGTTTGTTGTATCTGAAAAACAGTGACGTCACTGTTTACAAAACAACCTCACTTCCCCTTCTGGTGGTGGCGTCCAAAGGTGGTGAGGGAGAAGGGCCGAAGAGATTGGCTGCATTGAGGGATGCTGGTGGAATTATCCCTGATTATTGGGCAACAGGGAGGCTTTTCTCCGGCTTTTATCAATCGCTTTATCAGTCAGGCTCTTTTGATGATATGGGGCGAAAGCTTCTTGATGATCCGCACAGTTCTGTTCAGCGCTATCGTACTTCGATGGAGCGTTTCATTACTGACTATTCTGAAGAGGCTGGTTTTGAAGCTTTAGTGAAAAAAACCTGCAAGGCAAAAAAAATCGCTTTCGACCGGGTTGCTTTTATCCGGGATAGAAAATACATTGCACGTGCTGTTAAATTGAGGATAGCCCATCAGCTTTTTGGTACTGAAGGCCAGGTAAGGTTTTTTGTGCATGGCGCTGATCCTCTCGTCAAGATAGCCGCAACAGTGCCGGTCAGTCAATATTGATTGCCGCGAACGCATGAGGAAAGGGCATCGTTTCTGTTTTTATTAACTGTTAAAAAGCTGTTATCATGTCGATACTTGAAAAAATCAGTAACGCGTCCTGTACGTTACGGCTTAATAATGACTGGCTGAAAATTTACACCTGTCCCGTTCCAACTTCCGATTTTCTCTCGTTTGTTGCCATTGCGACCATTGATGCTCCACAACATGCCGTATTGAGTCTTTTGTATGATATTGAAGTGGCTACCGAGTGGGTCTGGAAAACAAGAGAGATGCGTCTGCTTCAGGAGTTGAGTGAAGATGAGGGACGGATTGTATATCAGCTTGTCAGTGCTCCCTGGCCCGTTTCGGACCGTGAAATTATCACTCGATCGCAGGGGTATATGGATCCTGAAACTTCTGAAGCTTTCATCAAACTTGAGTGTGTAGCGGATTATTTGCCTTTAAACAATAAATATGTCCGTGTTCCCGAGCTTGAGGGTGCATGGAACATCATTCCTCTTTCAGAGAACCAGTGCAGGGTTGTCTTTCGCCTGCACATCGAACCCGGCGGAGAGATTCCATCCTGGCTTGCCAACATTGCGGTTATTGATACACCGTATCACACCATGGTTAATTTGCGGGAAATGGTCAAAAAGGAAAAGTATCTGACACCTATTGATGCTCCCTTCAAAAAATCGGCTGAAGATGTTATCCAGCATTATGAGAAGTTTATAACTGATTGATGTGTCGGTTTTTTTTGCAGCAGGCTCAATAATTATTACAAGAAAGAGTGTATGGATATCGGATTAATACTTCATGGTGATTGGGAGTTTCGTATTGAACATAAAGGAATCAGAATTTTTTCTTCAAAGGTAAGCGGTTCTGATATTTGCGGCTTTAAGGGAGAGACTGAGATGGCGGTTTCAATGAAAAAGCTGATCAGTCTTTTTCACGACATGGGAAGCTACCATCGCTGGGTTCATCAGCTTGCAGAGATGGATATTCTTGAAAAAAATGACAGTACAGAGTACGTTGTGCGTCAGATCATTAATACCCCTTGGCCGTTGCAAAAGAGGGAGATGATTTTGCGTACAGGATTGGTGCCAGTGGGAGCGAATGCCTTCGGGGTTACCATGAGGGGTGAGCCGGATTATCTGCCAGACAATCCAAAATATCACAGGGTACGTCACTCGGTAGGGATGTGGGTTTTTACCCCGACCGGTCACGGAACTGTCCACATCTCTTTTGTGATGCATGTCGATCCTGGAAAGGACGTCCCTGCTCCAGTCAGTAATGCCGGTATGTTTGAGGTTCCTTTCTATTCATTGAACAATATGAGGACTCTCGTGATGGATGGTTCATACAGCCCGCCTTACCCCGAGGAGATAGAGCGGCATCTCTCTATAGTTGAAGATGCTGCTGATAAGCCTTGAGAAGTTTTTCAGTTTTGGCAGGCACTGCCCCGACCTCCTGGCAGACGGTTCCTGCCGCGAGGTTGGCTATGGTTGCGTTGGTTACGATATCAAGACCGGTAGCCGCGCCGAGTGCAAGCACGCCTATAACGGTGTCTCCGGCACCCGAAACATCGGTAACCTCCAGCGAGGTTGCTTCAATATGGGTAAATGCACCGTTATAGATGGTCATGCCTTTGTCGCCCCTTGTGATGATAATGGTGTCAGCTTCAATTTTTTGTTGAAGCAAGAGGCAAGCTGCCTCAACCTCTTTGTTGTTGTTGTGAAGTACGATGCCAAGTGATGCAGCCATTTCGGAGAGGTTGGGCTTGAAAATTGAGCACCCTTTGTAGGCAAAAAAATTCTGGAGTTTCGGATCAACAAGTACCGGTACATTGTGTTGTTTGGCTGATGCAATAATGTGCTGGATAACGGGTGCGCTGAGCAACCCTTTGTTGTAGTCTTCCAATACGACTGCGTCAATTGAAGGGATTATGGCGTCAAAAGAGTCAAGAATTGCCTGCCCGATTTTTGCATCAACCTCCGCTCTGCTTTCGAAGTCCACTCTTGTAATATGATGGTTTTGCGAAAGAATTCTTGTTTTGCATGTTGTTGGCCTTGAAGGATCGCAAATTAGCCCCTGGGTTGCAAGCCCGCGACTGCGAAAGAGATCAAGGAGTATCTCCCTGTTGCCATCCGCCCCGGTAATGCCGATCAATAAGGTTTCTGATCCAAGTGACAGGGTGTTGAGCGCAACATTTGCGGCCCCCCCAAGCCGGTGCTCTTCGTGGGTGACATCGACAACTGGTACGGGATATTCTGGCGAAATGCGTGAGACATGCCCAAAAATATACTTGTCGAGCATAATGTCGCCAATAACGGCAATTCTTTTGCTGTGAAAAGAGTCGAGGATGTTTTTTATGGCACAGGTTATCATAACTTCTTGTTTATTGAGGTGTTCTGCCGTTGTTAAATTAAGAAATAGTAATAAAAACCCAACTTTGCGATGAATGTTATGATTGTAAGGTTTTATTTTTTGCTATTTTTTGTTATAATTAAAGCTAAGCATTTTTAAGCGTTATCTGTAAAAAAGCAGGAACCAATGTTTGATAGTTTAAGTGATAAGTTAGAGGCCTCCTTTAAAAAGCTGGCTGGTCAGGCTACCATTAATGAGGTCAATATTGGTATCGCTATGCGCGATATCAAGAGAGCCCTGCTCGGTGCTGACGTCAACTATAAGGTAGCAAAGAAATTAATTGAAGACATAAGGGAGAAATCTCTTGGCGAACAGGTCATCAAAAGCGTTTCACCAGCGCAGATGATCGTAAAAATTGTTTATGATGAGCTGACCGAACTCATGGGAGGTGAGCAGAAGCCGCTGAACCTTTCACCAAAAAAACTTCCTGCGATCATCATGGTCGCCGGTTTACAGGGTTCAGGAAAAACGACCTTCTGCGCCAAACTGGCGTTACGACTGAAAAAGAGTGGAAAACAGCCGATGCTTGTTGCGGCTGACGTCTATCGGCCAGCGGCGGTTGATCAGCTCAAGGCACTTGGCTTGCAGGTTGATGTCCCTGTTTTTGCCATTGAGGAGCAGGATGCCATGAAGGCAGCGCTTCAGGGTCTGGAGGCTGCACGGTCGGCGGCAAAAGATGTTGTTATTATTGATACTGCCGGACGGTTGCAGATTGATCAAGTCATGATGGCTGAGGCTGAAGCTCTGAAAAGTGCGCTCAAGCCTGATGAGCTCCTCTTTGTTGTTGACTCCATGATGGGCCAAGAGGCGGTCAATACCGCAAAGGCTTTCAATGATCGTCTTGATTTTGACGGCGTTGTGCTCACGAAGCTCGATGGTGATTCGAGGGGCGGTGCAGCACTCTCGATTCGACAGGTTGTCGAAAAGCCGATTAAATTTATCAGCATCGGCGAGAAGGTTGATGACCTTGATCTTTTCTATCCTGATCGTATGGCCCAGAGGATTCTGGGAATGGGTGATATTGTGAGCTTTGTTGAAAAAGCCCAGGAAAACCTCGACCTTGAGAAGACGCTTGAGATGCAGAAGAAGTTGATGAAGAATGAGTTTGATCTCAACGACTTTTTCGACCAGTTGCAGCAGCTCAAAAAAATGGGTTCTATTCAGGGATTGATTGAAATGGTGCCGGGGTTGAACAAGATGGTGCCGAAGCAGGATTTGGAGAATCTTGATTTCAAGCCCATTGAGGCGATGATCAACTCCATGACAAAGCAGGAAAAAATAAATCCCGATATCATTAACGGAAGTCGTCGGCAGCGAATTGCCAAGGGGAGCGGAACGAGAGTTCAGGAGGTTAACCTTCTGCTGAAACAATTCGGGGAGATGAAGAAGATGATGCGTTCGGTATCGAAGCTGTCGCAGTCCGGCAGAAAAATTACGTCGCAGAATCTTGCGCTTGACAAGTTTTTAAAACGATAGATTGCATATTCACTGTTAACAGTAAACATTAACTAAAATACTTTAGCCTTGGTAAAGATTAGACTGAAAAGAGCAGGAAGAAAAAAATTGCCGGTATACCAGATTGTCGTGGCCGATGCGCGCTCACCAAGGGACGGCAAATTTCTTGAAGTTGTTGGCACTTATCAGCCAACAGCGAAACCACATGCTGTCACCATTAAAAAAGATCGTATTGTTTACTGGATGCAGACTGGCGCACAGCCAACGGCAACCGTAAACAGCCTTATCCGCACGACCGGTTTGCTCTATGAACTCCGACTCAAAAGCATGGGTCGCAGCGAGGAAGAGGTTTCGGCTGAGATGGAAAAGTGGCAGGAGCATCAGAACGTAAGACGCCAGAAGAGGCTTGCACTGAAATCCCATCGTCGTAGCGCCAAGAAAGAGGCAGAAGCGAAAGCTGCTACAGGTGGAGAGGCGTAATCACTCTTTTACGGTAAGGTCAAAATGGAACTCTATCTGACAGGCATTATTCTCAAGCCGAAAGGGTTGAAGGGTGAGGTGAAGGTGGAGCCGATTACGGACTTCCCTGAGAGTTTTCTCTCCCGCAAGGAGTATTACGCAGGGGTGTCCGTCGATTCTGTTGAGCGGTTAAAGGTACAAAAAGCCGTTCTTGGTGGTGGGTTTGCATGGTTGTTCTTTGAAGGGGTTGACAGCATGGAAAAAGCTGAAAGGCTTTCGGGCTGGAAACTTTTTATTGAAGAGAGTCAACTTTTACCACAGCCGCAGGACCGGGCCTATCTTCATGAGATTATCGGAATGAAGGTTCTTGACCGCACACGCAGTGTGGTTGGCGTCATTACCAATGTTCTTGACATGCCAGCACATGAGGTGTATGAGGTGCTGGTGGGTGAAAAAAAGATTTTACTGCCAGCCATAGAGCAGTTTGTTGAGGAGTTTAATCTTCGTGAACAGTACATTGTTGTGCCAAGATTTGATGAATTCCTGTAAATGGTAGTAATAGCTCATGAGTGCAATAAGGATTGATGTCATTTCCGTCATTCCGGGTTTTTTTGATTCACCGCTTGACAATGGATTGTTAAGCATTGCTCGTCGAAAAAACCATGCGGAGATTCATCTTCATAACTTGCATGACTATGGATTGGGCAAGTATAAGCAGGTTGATGATTCGCCTTTTGGCGGTGGAGCTGGAATGGTACTTCGTCCAGAGCCAGTTTTTGCTTGTATAGAAGCACTTCAGGCTGAAAGAGAGTATGATGAGGTGATTTTTTTTTCACCGGATGGGGAGTTGTTTGAGCAGTCTATGGCAAACAGGTTTTCAAGGATGCAAAACCTGATTCTTCTCTGTGGCCACTACAAGGCGCTGGATGAAAGGGTCCGTCAGAATTTGATTACCATGGAGATTTCCATTGGTGATGTGGTTGTTTCAGGCGGGGAGATACCGGCACTGTTTTTTATGGATGCTCTTGTGAGGGTTATTCCAGGTGTTCTTGGTGACAGTGAGTCGGCGCTGACCGACTCTTTTCAGACAGGAATCCTTGATTGCACCTATTACACCCGTCCAGCGGAATTCAGGGGAATGAAGGTGCCCGACGTTTTG
>CAILXB010000163.1 GCA_903838025.1 uncultured Chlorobiaceae bacterium | reverse complement strand
CTTGCATCCAGCGAATGGAAGTCGGTGTCAACAATCGTAACATTAGCACCAATAACACATCGATCTCCAATAACTACCCGACGAGCTGCACAGATTGTCGTACCACTCATTCGCACACCATCACCTATTCTCAACTCTGCTTCCACCCGAAGTGTGCGAAGCACAACTGGATGATTTATACCCATAGCAGTTTGACTCGATCTCGAGCAGATTACACATTTTTTACCAATTAATATTTTTGACTGTGGGAAGATTGAGATAATAGGTATACCAGACCAAACTACCCTCTGATCAACCGACATTCCTTTATTGCGCCAGATAAAACTACATTTAAAAGGTACATACCAATAATCAATAATATATCGAGGAATTCTATTTAAATATATTACGTACTTAATTAGCTTAAAATATGATATAATATGCCGTATCATATGTTGGTGGGGATACGATTTATTTTTTCAAGATCCATGTGAACAGAAGTTTTTTTTAAATATAAAGCTAACTTTTGCGATATGGCAGTTATACAAAAGTGTAAAGGATGCTGAATTGCTACACAAAAGAGGGTAAGCCAAATCGGATGATTAAAATAAGCTAATATTAGGCGCAATCTGAATAAGCGGTATCGATCCATTCTTGAGTGCGATTGACAACGTACCAAGGCATCAGTGTAAACACCTTTAAAGCATCGCTGTATTTGGTCTTGATTATTTTTATCTGTTAACTGGTTATAATTATGTCCGATACGATAGACCGCCCCGTAGTGGTCAGAAAAGCCTCCTATATATTGCTCACTGACCCTCATCCACATATCGCCATCCTCACCGTTGGTGTAAGACTCGTTAAAAAAACCAACTGTTTCAAAGACATCTCTTTTAAACAGAAAGGCATTAGTATGAACAACATTAGAACCGGATATTACAGGATAAAGGATATCCCTTTTTGTCAATTTGACACGCGTCCATGGAGAAAACAATCTGCTGCCGTTCTCCTCCTTCAACTGCAAAATACGGGAAAAGACAAACCCAAGTTCCATCTTGCTTTCCAAGACTCTGACCATTCGGCTCAGGTGGCCTGGCAAGTAAAAGTCATCAGAATCAAGAAATGATATATAAGGATGAGTCGCTGCGACAATACCTCTGTTTCTTGCGCCAGAAACACCCTGTGATGCGCAACCTTCCGGCTTAAGAATAACCTTTACCTGAGTTCCGAATGAAGCTGCGATCTCCAAGGAACGATCAGTAGATCCGTCATCCGAAACTATGATTTCGAGACCTCCTTCATAATTCTGGTCAAAAATGCTTTGAATCGCCTCTCGAATAAAGGCTTCCCTATTATAAACTGGTATAATGACACTAATACCCTTCATGTTATTATTAAGATGAAATATGGGTAAATGTAGCTGTACGAGGCAAAGAATTGTTTTCACTCTCGCTGATCGCAAATATAGAACCCCAAAACGCCATTAAGTATGCAAAATATGATGCGTAGAGAACAAGATGACTGGTCAGGGAAATCATAAAGAACAAACAATATGAGGCCGCCATCGGAGGGCCATAATAGGAGCGTTGTTTGAGCAATTGCAAAATCTTGTGCATAAGAAGTAAATGAAAGCAACTGTAAAGGGCAAGTCCGACCAATCCATAGTCAAACAAGATCTCCAACCAGTCGTTGTGGGCTGACAAACCAGAAGGCAAGGATCTTATTACGGTATTGTGCCCATGCCCTATAACCCAAGCGTCAATTGTGCTTTCACTTTGCAGTTTGATCACTTCATTATAAATATCCAATCGCCCAGATCCTTTGTCATCAATAGAAGATGAAATTCGTGATGAAAGGTACGAGTTGGTCTGAGTATCAATGTATGAATATAATGGAAATATGATGGCTGCAAAAAGGCATATCCCTACAACAAAACGCCAGTCAATCAACTTGCGCACCCGGATTCGTTCCGACAAGAAATAGACAACCAAGGCAAGAACTAGCGCTAATAACGCTGTCCGCTTCATGGCCAATAATACTGCGAATATTATAACCACAATGCCAACACTTTTCCATTGAACTTTAGGGTAGAGAAGCACCCAGGGAAGTAATAAAATAAAAAAATAAATATCTCTCATTACCGAAAAAGAATCGACTAAAAGAGTTTTCCTGAAATTGAACTCTAATACAAATAATGGAAATATAAATGCTAAAAGTATTAAAAATACAATATTGATTTTGCTTAGTAGTGTTTGATTTGACTTAAATAATACAAAAAAAAACAGGAATGATAATGGGCAATACAGGACTTCTACGAAGCTATACCTTAAATCCGAGGCATTGTATTTAAGCGCCAATAAACACGTAGTCACCATCCAAAATAACCATATAAAAACCAGTATTACAAAAGATGGTAAACTGCTCAAATACCGATAATTTATGCTGAGAAAAGAGAGCATTAATATGTCTGAAAAAGCCAATATCTTTATAAGATTAAACGCATAATCGGCCTCAAAACTTGAGTTACTGTATATTGTTATTAACACAAATACAAAATAATTAATAAATACGGCATAGCTAAAAACTGCGTTTATTGAAGTATTGTTTTTCTTTGCTGACCCTTGACGCAAGTTCCCAGTAATAACCTTCTCGTATTTACGGGATAAATGTGATTCGTTCGGTATACCCATTTATTTTAATTGATAGGATTCAAAATAGCTTCTCGTAAAAACGAGTCTGACTTTTTCCTTTGCTCCATAATTACCTGCCGGCTGAAAGTAAAATCAATATTTAGTTGTTTGATAGTAATCTCTTCTGCCTTTTTTGCTAACCGCCTTCCCTGACCAAGAGCATTCAGAAGACCTATAATCCGCTGGGAGCTGTGCTCCAGAATAATATGAGAATAGAAGTCTTTTTCAAAAATATTTGCAAATGCCGTTCCATGAAAAGAGTCTGTGACAACATATTTTGCATGGTCAACTAACCATAAAAACTCACGAGGCCCGATATCATATAATGTATTGTCAGCCTTGATACCATTCCGAACATGAGATGTCAAAAGCAGAATGGGCAGACCCGTAAGTAATTTGATCTTTGCAGCTAAAGCACCCAGTGTACTTCGCCCATTCAGTGCATAGCAAAGAATATAATCGGAGTATGGTAATTCCACCGAGAGCGCAACCGTCCTCCAATGTTCTGCATCAAGAAGAAACACAGGATCAAACAGAACCTCCGTAGGCTTTCCTGTCATTTCTTCAATCAATTTAGCGCCATTGCTTTCTCTTGCGGACAAGCTATTGAATTCAGAAAGGCTTACAGCCATTTTGTTGCGGGCTTCAGGAGGAATAGAGTCATTCCCGAAACTTGGGGCAAATGCAATTTTGCGTGTTTTTTGGGAGGAAAATGGATCTAAAAAATAGGCTGAGAGCTCTCGATCTGGCAAAATGCGATAATTAAAAACCTGATCGCTTCCAGTAATTATAGCATCCAATTCCGGAGGAGTAGAACGCAAATCATCAAACACACCATAATGCCTTGTGTAAGTAAAATAATCACGTGCGAACTCTTCAAACCTTAATTTTTTAAGAACGAATGGCTTGTAATAGACAAGTTTGAGCAAAAAAAGTCCAACACTTTTCGGCATTTGTATACTCCACCGAATATCAGTCAAAATCCTGTTGACCCGTCTCTGTCGTTCAGTAATAAAATCAATTATGAGGACTTCAACCTGTAATGTTTGGCGTATGTATTGATAGAGCGCATATGCCTGTAAAATAGCACCATAATTGTGTGCCCAGTGAAAGGTCATAATGCCAACTCTCATTGTGCGAGAGCTGGACTGATTATCATCTTGCATTACAATTTCTTTAAATTGTGTAATACCTGTTCTCATCTGGCTTTTGTGAATTACATCATCAGATAACGGTAGTTGTCTGTCATCACTGGTGAACGGGTAAAAATAGACCTCGAAACTTCCGCAATGCGGAAAATATAATGTTTCTCAAAAACAAGAGTTTATGATCATCATTAAGAAAAGAGCTCCATAACAGCTCTGAACGGCTAGGAAAGAATGCCGTCTGGAGAGCCGCAAAACTTTTACCGGCAATCATTCCGTTTAGAAAGGACCTCCTTTTCTGTGGCAACGCATGGTCTCCAGTTATTGCTCGTGGATTTTTGGCAACAGCCTCTGCAAATGATACGGTTTGAAGCTCGAGTAAGCCCCTGTTTTTCGCTGCCTCTATAGCCTTCATACCCTTCTCGGTATTGACCAGCACCACCGATACGCCACGTTTATCATATAATGGCTCAGGACAGCCCCAGAAATCACCCATGGTAATATCAGCGACTCGGGGCAGATGAGCAAATGGACACTGGTAGCATGACTCCATCATATAAATGTGGTGGATGGAGAAACCCTTTATAAAGGTATCGTTGGAAGCAATTACATGGTGACGTTTCCCATGAGACGAGACAGCCAAAACCGTCTGCCAGCCTAATGACTTGTCTCGAAAAGTATAGGACTCCACCTTGTCACCACTAAAAAGCTCGTCGATATAACGATGAAAAACACTTAGCGACGGAACCCCGTGACAAATGAATTCCACCAGAAGCACCCTTGTTCGTTGTTCCTGACTCAGAGCTGCATCCATAGCCGCCACTTGACAAGGAGTACCACTGAAAAGCAACAAACCTTCGTGTTTACTGAGAGCCGCAATGACCTCCTGATAAATATTTCCACATCTGCTTGGGGCATACTTGGAGCCTCGCATCTTTTCCACCTCAGGCATTGTATGCGCCAAAAGATGTTCAGGAGTTAAATTCTCTCCCCAAGCACAGCCGGCAACCGCACCTTCATTCTCAATCACCTGTCTGGCGAGTTCTGAAAAGAAACCTCCTGATGAACTACTCAATCTAACATCATCATCTTTCGACCAGGCCGCGTATGCCTTCGGTTCCTTCCAATTGCCTGCAGAAGCAAGCAATTGCTCCTGACTGGCAATCACAGGGCAACGCCTTTGACACATGCCACACTCACTACACGTCTGTTGATTGATAACAGGTTTGTAAAAACCATCCGCATCCAGAGATATTACAATCGCCCCTATAGGGCAGGCCGCCTGACATCCAAAGCAACCGGTACATCGCGCAAAGCCAATAACATCAATACAAGGCTTCCCGTTCTTCATAATGAGTTGCTGTTCATGCATTTGAATAAGTGCTTCATGCCGGTTTTGCATACCTCAGCCAAAAATGCTTTTTCATATTGGCAGTATTTTTAGCAAAAAATGACCGTTCGCTGGCATTCAACGCTATAAACCAACCGGCCAGTATGGTAGCGATAGCAGAAGCTACTGTCACCAGAAAAAATCTTGTAAACGAACTTGAAAGCCACCATAGGGGAGTTAATGCCGCCAAAGTAGAAATGACTCCCACTGCTGTACAAGGAATCACAACCTGAGTCAGCCACTTTTGAACTCGCATTCCAAGTAGATGTCGACCCCAAAAAACGCGACCTAATGAGACTAAAAATATATTTATGATGAATGCAAATCCAACTCCGGTAGGAGGATAACCGACTTTAAGAAAAAGCCAGGCTAACGGAAGGGTCAAGACAAGAATTGTTCCAAGGGTGGCCTGATAAGCAGCAATTTTACCTTGTGCATTAACTGCACTCATGTAACCAACCGTCAGTTGGTCAATCAGAAACATGATGAGCATCAATTGGCATAGTGTACCAGCGTATGGCGGGACATCATGAAGCCAAAGTTTCAAAACATAATCAACCTCAACAATGAGGGGAATAGCGAGTAACATAACCAGAAGAGTGCTGAATTTGCACATACGAAGCGCTATCTCCAGCATCTTGTTGCGCTCACCGCGCCCTTCGCTCACCGTTATCTCGGGTGAAAAGGCACCAGTCATGGCACTTGAAAGCGTCATAGCTTGAGCCGTAATCGTATTCGCTATTCCAAAAGCGGCATTTACCTTTGGGCCGAAAAAGATATTAAGCAGTAGAGGCGAACCTTGATTGCGAAGAATAGTTCCAAAAACGCCAATGAAACTCCAACCGGCGAAAGAAAATATTTGTTTAAACCGTTCCAAATCAAACCATTGGGCACGTCGAATGCGGCATTCACGGAAAACGATAATGGCCTGAACGCTCAAACCAACCTGCATAAATATGGTAATGGTAACGATACCAATAGCATATAACAAAAGACGATCACCAGACATGCGTGTTAACAAGAACGCAAAAATAAATGAGAGTACCGATTGCAATGTGCCCCAGACAGCAAGCGTTGTTATATGCTGTTTGGCTGTAAACATGGCACTGAATGGAATGGTTACCATACTGAAAAACGCTGATAGCAGCGATATCCGAAAAACCCAAAGAGAGGTAGCAATACGATCAAGCGGAATGGTCAGGACATGAGCAATACAGTATTCACCAATTGGCCACCCGACAAAAATCAGGATGATGGGAAGAATGAGATGAATGCTGAAGGCCGCGTTAAACCATTGATTGACCTTGTCCGCATCACCTTCGCCAATACTGTAGGCAAAATGGCGCGCTGCGCTGCCAGCCATGATTCCGTTCAGAAATACAATAAAGGTGATAATTGAGCCGACAACGCTGAAAAGACCAAAGTCTGACTGCCCAAGAGCGCCAAGCACCCAGCGCATACTGAAAAGGCCCAATGCTGCGGAAAAGACACTACGGGTATAGGTGGCAATGGTGTTCAGAGCAATACGCTGTGAAGGGGTCATGCAGGAATGATATTAGATTTTTTTTAAAGCCGTCCGTCCACTTTATCCTTTTTCAGTACACCTTTGACATCATAAACGACGGTACTGCTGCTGGAACTAAGCTTTTTGAGATTCAATGATTGGAACTGATCGTGGGCAACGGTGAGGATGATGGCCTCGTAATGATTTCCGTTGAGTTTTGGGAGGCACTTAAGCCCATATTCGTGCATGACCTCTTCGGGATCGACCCAGGGGTCGTGGATTTCTACTTCCAGACCGTACTGTTTGAGTTCGTTGACGATATCGACTGCGCGGGTGTTGCGGATATCAGGGCAGTTTTCTTTGAAGGTAATGCCGAGCATGATCACTTTTGCTCCTTTTATCTTGAGCTCTTTATGAATCATGAGCTTGACAACTTGGGAGGCGACATATCTTCCCATGTTGTCGTTGAGCCTGCGGCCTGCAAGGATGATTTCGGGGTGGTAGCCGTATTCCTGTGCTTTTTGGGCCAGGTAGTAGGGGTCGACGCCGATGCAATGGCCACCGACAAGGCCAGGTTTAAAAGAAAGAAAGTTCCACTTGGTGCTTGCGGCTTCAAGAACTTCGTGCGTGTCGATGCCCATGCGGTTGAAAATCATGGCCAGTTCGTTGACGAAGGCTATGTTGATGTCGCGCTGTGAGTTTTCAATCACTTTGGCTGCTTCGGCTACTTTGATTGATGATGCAAGGTGTGTTCCGGCTATGATGATGGAGCGGTAAAGCTTGTCCACTTTTTTGGCGGCTTCAGGAGTTGATCCTGAGGTAACTTTTTTAATCTTGGTGACGGTGTGCTCTTTGTCGCCGGGGTTAATGCGTTCGGGAGAGTAACCGGCAAAGAACTCTTTGTTAAAGATGAGGCCGGAAACCTTTTCAAGCACCGGTACACAATCCTCTTCAGTAGCGCCGGGATAGACTGTCGATTCGTAAATGACGATATCTCCCTGCTTGAGCACATGCCCTATGGTTTCGCTTGCTTTGATGAGGGGAGTGAGGTCGGGACGGTTGTTCTTATCGGTCGGCGTTGGTACAGTTACTATGTAGTAGTTTGCTGACGCGAGATCACGAGCATTGGTAGTGAGAAAAAGTCCGGGCGTATTTCCAGCCGCAGGAAGTTTATCTGAAGAAAGAACGCTCTTGAGTTCGTCATCCGATATTTCGAGCGTCTCATCAAGTCCTTTTCGCAGGGCATCTACTCGATCCTGCTTGATATCAAATCCCATTACCGGGTATTTTTTAGCAAATTCAACAGCGAGGGGCAGGCCTACATAACCAAGGCCGATTATAGCGATTCTGATCTTACTCATGATTTATACGTATGCGATACGTGGGGAGGGCACTGCGAGAGCTTTGGCAACGCCGTTATGTTTCTCATTTGACGGAGCACATTCACAGGTTTCTCCATCCGGTGTAAAGCCTTTAACGATGTGCTGCAGGCTGACTTTAATTGCGGCTACATCGTGGGTTCCCATACGGGACTGAAGCTCCAGAAGCATGGCCATGAGTTCCTGCATGGTGAAAAAGTATTCATGTGCTTTGAATATTCGGGGGTGCTCTGTTGGCTGGGGATTCCCTGCAATAAGAAGCTCTTCATAAAGTTTCTCTCCTGGACGAAGCGCTGTTTCCTCTATTGCAATGTCACCGTCAGGATTGAGATGGTCACGAACAGTGAGACCCGAAAGCTCTATCATGCGCCGTGCAAGATCCATGATTTTTACTGGTGATCCCATGTCGAGCAGAAAAACGTCTCCCCCTTTCGCCATTGCGCCTGCCTGGATAACAAGTTGAGCTGCCTCGGGAATGGTCATGAAATAGCGGGTGATCTCTTTGTGGGTAATGGTAACGGGGCCGCCTGCCTTTATTTGACGACGGAAAAGAGGCACCACTGAACCACTTGAACCAAGCACATTGCCGAAACGAACCATGGAAAAGCAGGTTTTGCTCTCTTCTGCGGCATAGGCCTGCAGCACCAATTCGCAGAGTCGTTTACTTGCGCCCATAATGTTGGTTGGGCGAACAGCCTTGTCTGTACTGATGAGCACAAAGTTCTTTACTTCGTGTTCAGCGGCAGCCCGCGCCATGCTTAATGTTCCAAAAACATTGTTCCACAACCCCTCGACCGGGTTTTGTTCAACCATTGGAACATGCTTGTATGCGGCCGCATGATAGAGTGTGGATGGTTTGTAACTGCCGCAGATCTTTTCCATTGCTTTTTGATCGGTAACATTTCCGAGCAGTGGAATAAGATTTGTCCTGCTCTTCTCTTGAATCACCCTCTTCTCAAGCTCTTGATGAAGAGAAAAAAGATTAAACTCCGAATTGTCGAGCAGGAGAAGGGTCGAGGGATGCAAAGAGAGAATCTGCCGGCACAGCTCACTGCCAATACTGCCGCCGGCGCCTGTAACCATCACCACTTTATTCTCAACGCAACGATGTAACAGTTCACTCACTGGCGGTATCGGGTCGCGCCCAAGCAAATCTTCGATATCGACCTCTTTTATATCTGAAATTGAGACACTGCCTTCGGCAAGAGCTTCAATGCCTGGCAAGGTGAGAATTTGCACCCCAAAAGGATGAAGAGAATCAAAAATTTCCTGCCGACGATGACGGCTGACAGATGGCATGGCCAAAAGAATACTCGTAATACCTTCTCTTTTAATGAGATCAACCGCATTACTCAGGCTATATACCGTTACACCATTAATGGTTTGGCCCAGCAGGGCGGGATCATCATCAAGAAATCCTACGAGGGTAAACTGACTGCTGTGCGTAATGGCTCCGGCAATCTGAAGTCCGGCCGAACCCGATCCGTAAATCAGTATCCGCTCACCTGTTTTTTTTGCGGCAACACCTGTTGAAGAGGAATTCAGCCACATACGGACCACTGCACGGCTTCCGCTCACCGTAAAGAGCAAAAGAAGAGGTTGGAGCACACCGATGGAACGGGGCATACCATGTTGTTGCAGAAGGATGGTTGAAGAATAAAAGAGGAGGCCATACACTCCACATGCACTCATAACCGTCTTGAGTGCGGCAAAACCACTATAGCGAAAGACCGCATTGTAGAGGCCTGAACGAATAAACACAGGCAGTGCGAGCAGCGGAGCCGAAAGGTAAATGATCCACAGCTCCCTTTCGGGCAGCGACCAGCTTCCCTGCTGTATAAAAAAGACAAGCCATACCGTCAGCAAGACAGAAAAGGTATCGGTTACAAGGGCAAGCCCTCTTTTAGCGGTGCGCGAGAGCGCAAGAATTCTGATCTGCATCACAGTAAACCAGACTCTTATTTTTTTCACCAAGGCGTCGTGTGGCATAATAAACTTGGCAGCTTTGACGTTAAGCAATGAAAATCACTGCTATCCGGCAAGTTGTCACCGGATTCGGAAGCCGAACTTACCTGGAAGAGATGAGTTGTACGGGTAAAGGGTTATGCGATGTTGCTGTATTTTTCCGCATATTTTTTGCTCCGGCTCCCCGATTCTACAGGAGAATCAATAAGGGCAACACCGATAACACGTGACCTGAGAACGGTATCTTCAACATATTCCTTTATTCCTGTTTTGCTGGAATAGAGGAGTCGAGCTACAAGCAAAATACCATCTGTTGATTTTGCCAACTGAGCGGCATCGCTGAAAAAGAGTGGCGTTGTATCAAACAGTACCCGGTCGAATCGGCCCTGAAGCTCTTCGATGAGTTGTATCATTTTTGGTGACCCAAGAATCTCATTGGGGTTTGATACCTTGGTGCCTGCGCTCAAGAGAAACAGGTTATCGAGATGGGTTGGCTGCAAATAACGATCTTCGATGCCATGCTGGCTGCTGGCAAGATAGTCGGTCAGCCCTGGCTCTTTTTTAAGATTGAAGATAGTGTGCTGTGATGAACGTCTTAAGTCGCAGTCAACAATGAGTGTTTTTTGGCCTCTGAAGGCACAGGCCATTCCAAGATTGGCGCAAACCATCGACTTGCCTTCACCGGCTTCTGTCCCTGAAACAAGAACCGTTTTGAGCGGATGATGCTCATCGATATAGTCAATATTAGTGCGAAGCGTCCTGAAGCTTTCAGCAAAATTTGAGTCCAGCGCATCGGTAAACATCGGCCGTGGTGGTGGCAATTCAGCACGTGAAGGCTGGGCGTGGACTATTTTCTGAATTTTGGCAATAAGAGTATCTTTTCTGGACAGGATGGAGCCTTGTCTGGAAAGGTATGGAATCAGCGACAACGTTGCGATTCCGGCATTTCTTAAAAAGAGTTCCTCTTTTATGGAGTCTTCAAAAACTTCTGCATATCCGATATACACTGCAATAAGCAGGAGACCGAAGACGGAACCAGTCAAAAGGCTGGCCTTGAGATTATTTGGTGATGACATAGGGTAGACCGCTGCCTCGGCAACCGTAATTCTGCCAACTTGAGTACTGAGATTGATGTTGGTTTCATCAAGTTTTGTTTTGAGGGCAAGATAGGTGTTGCTGACTACATCCCGATCTCTCAGGAGTTTGGCGTATTCCTGCTGTTTTGGCGGGAGCTGATTGATCTGGCTTTCATAGTGCTGTTTGAGGCGGCTATACTCACCAGTCATGGAATTGAGCTGGTTGAGTGATCTCTCGTTTTGTAGTTTTTCAGTTGTTAGAGCAAAGTTTGATTGCTGCACCTTGCCTGCATAACCAATTTCACTGGCAATTTTGCGGCGATTAAGCTGCTGGTAATTTACCTTGGCGATATCAAGTTCCTGCCGTTTAGCCATAACATCCGGGTCACCCTCTCCTTTTTCGCGTAACAGCGCAATATATTCTTGTTCACAACTCCTTATTTGAGAGAGTAATGTGTCAAGTTGGGCATCGAAATTTTTGGCTATTCGGGAAGTGATGGCTTTATCGGTACTCGAAAGATTTGGCTCAAGAGCATTGAGACTGTTTCTTGTAACACGGGACGATACTTCAGCATCGTTGTATTTGGTCTCAATCTCATCAAGTTTACTAACAATCTGCGAGATATTGCTTGTAAAATCATAGA
This sequence comes from uncultured Chlorobiaceae bacterium, assembly GCA_903838025.1. Taxonomy (GTDB): domain Bacteria; phylum Bacteroidota; class Chlorobiia; order Chlorobiales; family Chlorobiaceae; genus Chlorobium. The sequence continues at coordinate 833 of CAILXB010000163.1, read as the reverse complement.
TCTTGTTGGCTGCCATGAAATTTGAGAGCGCAAGATTGGCTTCTTCAAGCTTTTGCTCCTGCTCCCGCATCATCTCACCGACAACCTTTTTACCCTGTTCATATCGGCCAGCATTTCTTTTGATATCGGAATTGATGTAGACTTGGCAGAGAGTATTGGTAAGGTATACTGCCTCAGAAGGATCGGGACTTGATACGGAGACTTTCAGAAGATTGGTATTGCGAACCGGCTCAACAGCAATGCGTTTTTGCATATTAATGGCATCCAGGAAACGGCGGCTTTCGGGATTTAACTGCTTTGCAGATTCACTCTTGAGAGTTGCCTGGGCGCCGTTTCCCACAAGAGAAGAAGTCGCTATGCGCCAGAACCGCTGTAATGGTGCGGCATACTCTTTATTGCCAAGAGATTCAAGAGAGTCTCGACGACTGCTTGTATAGAGTTCCCTCACCAGTTGTTCAGCAGTACCAATAGATGCGAGCAGCAAAGCGTCTTTGACGGTTCCCTTTTCTTTATCTTCTTTTTCTTTGTCGGGGCCGATCAGCGCATCAAGCGGCTTACCCTGACCAACCTCTTCATTGACCATCAACAAGGCCTCCCCGGAGTAATCAGGGGGACGTGTGAAGTAACTCAACCCTGCGACAAAAAGCGACGCTGTAAAAATAATGAGTACTGGCCGTAGATTCCGAATAAAATAGCCTTGTATCTGCTTAAAAGAGAGTTCACTTTCCGCACGATACCTGACGTCTTCACCAGGAACGGAAGAGTGGATTAAATATTTTTTTTCGGTCATGATCGTTGTGTTTGCTTTTCACTTGAGATTATGAAGGAATACG
>CAILXB010000162.1 GCA_903838025.1 uncultured Chlorobiaceae bacterium | reverse complement strand
TTGATAGTTTGTATTTGATTTTATCATTTTATAAGCTTTATTTTTCTTTTTAAAATAGTTCTTATATTTTTCTTTTTAAGAGTTTTTGCTTGTTTTTTTTGCTTTTTACTATAAGAATTAGTGTTTTTTTTAGTCCACTTTTATTTAATTTTTTTGTTAAAAAAACAGTGATGAATCATTCGGTTCTTATAACAGATAACTCGTTCTTAAAAATCACAGCGATTGCGTATAACGCCCCCCGAAGCCGGTAAAAATAACCGGATTCAGTGGGGGCGGCTTGCTTGCAGAAGGGGAAATTCAGGATTGCGTCAGCTTGAAAAAGGGGCTGAGTGAGGAGTGCGGGGTTGCTTCAGACTGTATAAGTTCAAAAGTGAGATTGTGCGCTTCGGGGGTAAAAAGGGAGATGACAGCCACTTCTGCGACGTCACTTCGGTCGATAATTCCGGTAGCAATTTTGTCTCCGGTATCAAAAACAAGGGTATGCATCAGTGGTGGACCATCAATCAGCCCCCCCGGACGAAGGATAGTATATGAGTATCCTTCGTCCGAGTAGAGTCGCCGAAGTTCATTTTCGCCCTCAAGTTTCATGGTAAGTACCTGGCCATATTTGTTCATCGGGTGCTCCGGTTTAGTCACTGCAAGAGAGCTGACAAGGACGAACTTTTTGATGCCACGCTCCTTGGCAAGTGCCGCAACTCGCGCTACTCCATCACGGTCAATGGTCGATGGAGGAGGTGCATCAGGATCGGTTACCTTGCCTCCGATGGTGCAGATCACCCCGTCAGCATGGCTCAGGGCTGCCCTGATTTCGTCAGGATTTTCGACGGAGCCAACGGTCAGTCTCTCGATAATTTCAGGGCCAAAAAGCTCGATTGCCTTTGGCGCGGAACGGACAAAAAGGTGGTATTTGATGTTGTGGCTTTGCAGGCGTTTGACCACCCAGACGCCTGTTCTGCCGGTAGCTCCGACAACCAGAACGGTTCCGCTAAATGATTTCATGGTAAAAGTGTTCAGTTAAAGAGTGAAAACCGGACGTTGCAGACCATGGTCAAATCGACCAGTGCGTGGAGGAAGATGACGCTTCTAATGTCGCGATACCAGAAAAAATTAAGAGCCCAACTGCCAGCAATCAAGAGTTGAATTGGCATGAAAAAGGGTTTGTAGGGGCTTGTCTGTACAACATGCTCTGGCAGGATATTGATCCAGAAGAGACCGTGAATAAGGCCGCTGTAGATGATAAAAAAGAGAAAGCCGGTGATAAAAAGCGCCCAGGAGTTTTGTGTGAAGCGACCGGCAAGAGCGTTGCCGAGACGGAATACCGCATAAAACATGAAGGTTTCGGCGATGCCGTTACCAATGGTGAAGACAAGAACAGTCAGGGGGTCGAGCGCACGTCCGCCATCGGTGGTAGAGTGAGTATAGACCCAGGCATTGATTGCAACAACGATGAGAGAGGTAGCCAGAAGAGCGATTCTTCTGCTGTCAAATTCGCGGTTGAAGGCAAGGATATCTTTCTTGAAAAAGAGGATTCCAACAAGAAAAGCAAAGGCCCAGTAGGCATAAATCATCATCGGTACGGAGAGTTCCATGTGGCTCAGGGGTGGTTTAGTGGGTTAAAAAACGGTTTCTGGCTTGCTTGTTAATGCTTCGGCATGATAGGAGCTTCGGACAAAAGGGCCGGATTGCACATTACGGAAGCCCGCTTTTTCTGCAACGCTTCGGTAGTGTTCAAACTCCTCCGGGGTGATGTAGCGCTCGACCGGAAGATGCGCGGCAGAGGGTTGGAGGTACTGGCCGATGGTCACCATATCGCAGCCATGACGGGCGAGGTCGCTGAGCGAGAGCTCAATCTCCTCCGCAGTCTCACCCATACCCACCATCAATCCCGACTTTGTGGTCAGTCCGTGCAGTTGCTTTGCCCGCCCTAAAAGCTCCAGCGAGGCCCGGTAGCTTGCCTGTGGTCGAACTTTTGCGTAAAGGGAGGGGACGGTTTCAATGTTGTGATTCAGTACTTCAGGAGCCTCCGCCATGACTTGGTCGAGGGCTTTTTCATTACCCTGAAAATCAGGGATCAAGCATTCGATGGTCACCAAAGGGGTGAGGGAACGGATGGCCCTTATGCTTTTTACCCAGTGTTCTGCGCCACCGTCATGGAGATCGTCACGGGTAACACTGGTCAGGACTGCGTGTTTCAGACGCATTGACTGAACCGCAAGTGCGATCTTTTCCGGTTCAAGAGGGTCGGGGGCTGGCGGGTTTGCTGCCTTGCCAACCGCGCAAAAGCTGCAAACCCGCGTGCAGATAGTGCCAAGCAAAAGGAAGGTTGCCGTCCCGTGTGACCAGCACTCCTGAAGGTTCGGGCACATCGCTGACCGGCAAACCGTGTGCAGGCTGTGACGGTCGAGCAGTTGCCTTGTAGCCGCAAACGATGCGCCGCCAGTCAATCGTATCTTCAGCCAGTCCGGTTTTTTTCCGGGTCCACGTTTCATGAGGGTCTGCTGCGTGAAAGTTAATGATTTCAAGGGTTCAATATAGCGAATCAGGGCAGGTAAAAAAAAAGTCCACCACAGGGCAGTGGTGGACTTACAGATCATACGAGAACAACGGATTACAATTATCCGCCAATCTCATTTTTCAGACCTTTCCCAGGTTTAAACTTGACAACTTTTTTTGCGGCAATGGTAATGATCGCACCCGTCATGGGGTTGCGTCCTTCCCGTTCAGCTCTATCGACAATAGTGAATGTTCCGAATCCAGCCAAGGGAACATCAATTCCCTCTTTTAAAGATTCTGAAACGACGCTGATAAAGGCTTTAAGGGCGCGATCAGCATCAATTTTGCTCAGATTAGCCTGTTCGGCAATCTTTTCTACTAAAGCAGCTTTTGACATAATTCAGATTGTTTATGTTGTTAAAAAGAGTGTTGATGAAAATGGCTGATGCGGTATAATTAAAAAATAATTACACCGTTTACTGCAAGCTTGTTAAAAGGTAACTGGAGTACCGCCTCTCTGTAGCCACTGAAAAGAAGAACCGGAAAGAGAGAAGAGCCGCCCTGCATCGGTTGAGGCTATTGGAGGTATGTTACCGGATTATGACAGTCCTCTTTCAATAAAACACAATAATTCCATGTTTCCCAAGTTTCTACAGTAATTCTACCAATTGCCGGGGATTTCTCTATTTGCTTTACGATTTTTCGCAACTTTTAAGGATATCTGCTTATGATATCCTGTTTCGGAATCCATAAGGGATATACTCCGTAGATCATCAATTATTTTGCTACGTTTGAGGGTAGTCGTTGACGCCGATGGGCAGAAACCATTTATGGTGGTCGCATGGAGCTACAGAGAGCATGAAACGGGGTTGTTATGATGAAAAAAAGAGAGGGGTTGAGGGTGCCATGGCCGTTGAAGCTCCCGCCCGGCTATCTTGTCGGATTGTTTTTTTTGCTGGTGGCGATTTTTCTTGGCTCAACACTTTTCGAGTATAATTACCGGAAATCGGAGGTTGAGCATCTCATGCGTGAAGAGGCGACCGTGCTTGTTCACGCCTTGAGCGAGGGGGCTGATAATGCAATCTCGGGGTACAACGAGAATAGCTCACTGCTTACAGGCAGCCTTTTCAGCCAATTGCGCCTGCTTGACCGCATCGATAAAAAGAGTGCGCTGACCTCCGCCGATCTTACCGAAATTGCCGGGTCGGGCACGATGTATCGCATCAATATTTTTGACCGTCAAGGAAAAAGGATAGCCTACAATACTCCGCCCGATCATGAGCCTATGGCTCAGCAGTGTGATCCAAAAATGCAGTTGCAACCGATATTTTCACGCCAAACAGACTCCCTTGTTGTCGGGAT
>CAILXB010000161.1 GCA_903838025.1 uncultured Chlorobiaceae bacterium | reverse complement strand
GCAAGAGATATCAATCACCATGCTTCAGCATAAAGAGTCGGACTCCCATGCCAAGCCAACTCTGGAACAAACGGTATGTTACTATTTGGAAAACAATGAGTTGCGAGATTGCAAAGAGCAAGTCATTGTCAAAAAACCCGCGATGATCCTGCGCCAGAAAGCCTTTTAAGGGTACTGCTCTCTTTTTCACCAACCCGTGAGAGAGTCAACTTGAAAAAGCCTGCAACGAAACCCTTTAAACGAAAAGGCTTTACGGCTGTTGAGTGGGGTGGAATTCTTGGTAACGACTCAAGCAGGGCAAGATAAGCCGGGGAACACAATACCTTCCCCGGCATCCATACAGCATTCCCACTCTCTTCAAGGAAGAGGAGGCGGAGGATTTCCATTAATTCTGATCGGTGGCGGATCGTACTGCTTGAGATCTGCCGGGTCAACCACACCCTCTTTGCCGGTCAAATCAACCGGAGTTGGCGAAGGAGTATCAAAACCCTGACCCGCCCCCTCTCTTGCCCCCTCTCCTGTAGGAGAACTTGTTGCAGCATCACCATCCCTTGCCGCATTGTTTAAATCATCCATGGCACTCCCGGCAAAACTGTTTACAGCATAACCTGAAATGGCAAAGAGCGTAAGCGCAAAAAACAGTTTTTTCATTGTGTTGATTTCCTTTTGTTTAATTTGCTTTCCGGGTAACACTATGCTGAAAAGCACAACTGTATAGTAAGCAAGCAACCACTATGGCGCAACAAATAAAAATAAAACCCCCAAAAGCAGCTTTGCTCCTGATACTGGTGATTGCCATAGGAATGTTTATTGCCGCTCTCAGTTCTGGCGTTATTGAAGAGGCAGGCATCTTTGGTTTCGTATGGGCGGGGAGCTGCATTGCCATCATCATCTTTATCATTACGCTGGCAAGAGACAAAAAGGGAGTTATTGCTACCATCAGTGAAATTGATGAGCAGATTACATCAGAATCACCATACGATATTGAGCAGCGTCTGAAAAAGCTTGATGTTTTACTCAAAAACAACAGCATCAGCCAAGAAGAATACAAAAACCAGAGAAAAAAAATAGTTGAGAGCATTTAAACTGGCAAATTCTTCGTAAAAATACGATGTAGATAAGCGGCCTTACCGGACTTCTGATTATCTTCAGTAATTATTGCGAGGTAAAACTTTCGGTGCACTACAAGAGCCTATTCTCAACCTCTGCAAACTTATGCTTGAGCGCAACGGTTACCTGGTACTTACGGCTGCCACACCGGTGAAAGCCCTTTTGACGGCGAAAAACTACGACGGAACGATTGATTTGCTTTTGACGGATGTAATCATGCCAGAAATGACCGGATCAGAACTCTCAAAAAAGCTCTACACATCCCGCCCAGAGCTTAAAACGCTCTTCATGTCAGGCTATACTGCTGACGTTATTGCCAACAACGGTGTCCTTGACAGTGGCGTTAACTTTATCCAGAAACCCTTCAACGTAAAATCGCTCTCAACAGCAGTACACAGTATCCTTAACTCCGATAAAGTTGAATGAACCGTGATGGCTCGCAAATCCGGGGAGGCTCACAACCTCGCTCCTCCAGAAATTTCCAAAATCTGGCCAGTAATGAAGGCAGCATCATCGGAGGCAAGAAAAAGGGCGCAGCGGGCGACATCGTCCGGAGTAGCAACACGGCCAAGCGGGTAGCGTTGTGCACACTCCTTGCGGAGCATCTCCCACCGTTCGGAACCCAGTGCTGCAACAAAGGCCGGAACCTCGACCAGCGCAGGCGCAAGGGCATTAGCGGTAATACCGTAGCGACCGAGCGAAAGGGCAAGTGAACGGGTAAAGGCGTAAATCCCCCCTTTGGCTGCTGAATAGGAAAACTGATTGGGACTCCCGCGATAGACCAGCGAACTCATGTTGACGATTTTACCGAAACCCTGAGGTTTCATCAACCGCGCCGCCTCCCGACAGGAGATAATGCAGGATTTAAGATTCAGGTCAAGATTGGCGCTCATTTTCAGGTAGTCAATCTCCTCAACATCGGCGACCGGTTCACAGTCGCCTCCAGCAATATTGACCACAATATCAAGCCTTCCATAGTCCTCCTCTATCTGCCGATAAAGCGCCTGAATCTCTTTTTCTTCTGTTACATCGGCCAGCACCACCACACCGCACCCACCACTGCGTTCAAGGAAATCAAGGGTTTCAGCACATCCTGGAGCATTGATATCGCTGACAATCACAAAGGCACCCTCACCCGCAAAGCGAAGCGCTACTGCCCTGCCGATACCCCCTGCGGCTCCAGTAACCAACGCAATTTTTTCCAAAAGTCGCATAAGTCTTTGACCTTTATCTGTTAGTGGACAACTCCCCTTCTCCTCAACTCCCAAAAACACCTTGCGGTTGCCTGCATATCGACAGCCGCATTATGCGCTTCGTGAAATACCGTCCCGAATAACTTGAAATAGAGTTCAGATAGTTTGGGCCATTTGTTGCCATAAGGCCCTTTGATGGCACAAAAATCGGTTGAACTCTCCATGGTGCAGATTTTTCTTTTTGAAGGCAGGGTGTTTGGCATTCCAGCCCTGATCAACTCACTGCCCACAATCTTCTCATCAAAACTGATATTATGGGCCACAAGCACCTCTGCATCAGCAACAAGCTCATGGAAAAGTTGCAGCACAGGCCGAAGCGCCGCCCCTTCAAGAGTGGCCTTCTCGGTTGAGATATGATGAACCTGAACGGCGGCGGACGGAATTACAAAACCTTCCGGCTTAATGATATAATCACCGAAAGAGAGTTGGTTACCCTCACTGTCACAGTACAAATAGGCCAACTGAACCATCCTTGGCCAATTGTCGAGATCGGTCACCGGTGCGCGCCAGTTACGTGGCAACCCGGTTGTTTCGGTATCAAAAAAAAGATACATGGCCTGCTGCCCTCCAAAGAATAAAATTCCTGAAAACTTACTGTATGAAACTCAAAACGGACAATCCTCATTAGAAACCGTTGCACCGTCACGATCAAAAACTGGCGGAGCATAAGAATCCGCATCATCGGAATATGAAGCTCCCCCCTCGCTGGATCCCTCAACCTTCCATCCCTTGAGATTAGTATACCACTTCCCGTTGAACTCCCGGCTCTCAATATCGAAAGAGATGGTGAGCTTTGAGCCCACCTTGAGAAGATTTTTATCATACTTGTCGCCCCAGAGGGAGATGCAGACCTTCTTGGGGTACTGCCCGTCTGTTTCAACAATAATATCCTGTTTTGTCCATGTTCCATTTTTTCCCGCACCACTCTGTTCAGGAAGAATTGCGGCGAGCTTTGCTGTAATCTGCATTGTTGTACCTACTTGATTAGTTCTTTGTTGTAAAAAATTTTTCGCCCGGAAAAAAGAGCATTCTGCTTCCCTGACTCCTCATTACCGACTGCACTCGGCAGCTTTCCGTTTGTTTTTTTGGCCGTTGAAGAGGCAAAAAGTTTAAAGCCCATGAGACTCGTCATAGACTGTACGGCACAATTGATTTTGCCGATAAAAAGATCAAGATCAGTAACCCCATGGCTTTCATCAGATGCAGCTCGCTCCATAAACTCGATGAACTGCTCGTATCGCAGCTCACCAATCCTTGAAGACCAGGAAAGGTCGGAGATGCGGAACGCACACAGTGATTCGTCAATCACAAAAAGATCGCCATGCCGAAGCATCTGTATCCAGAAGTCGAGATCAATGGTGTAGGGCACAACGGCGTTGTAACCACTGATTTTGGCAATCAGCTCCGCCGGATAGAGGCCACAGACCGGTTCACCAATAATGTTGGTGCCCATACGAACCATTTTTCTCACCACATCGGCGGTCTCCATGCGACCACCATCAACAAAATTGACCTTTTTGATAAGGGTTTTGCCTACAGGATCAATAATGGTCCTCTGACTGCTCACCAGGCTCACTCCGGTATTGAGTGGATCATCAAAAACCGCGACCTGCTTTTCAAGACACTCAGGATAAAGAATATCATCACCACAAACAAGCTTGACATACTTCCCTCTCACTTTGCTGATTGCCCTGTTCCAGTTCCCCTCCGGCCCGAGATTTTCGGGATTTCTGAAGAGCTTTATGCGCGAATCGCTCAATGAAGCGGCAATATCATAAGAGCCATCGGTCGAATGGTCGTCATAAATCAGAAGCTCAAAATCGGTAAAGCTCTGTGAAAGCACCGACTCTATTGTTTCGCCGATAAAACGAGCATTATTGTACATCGGTATGGTCACCGTCACATAAGGTCGATTCAAAGAGCCCATAATGCTATCCTCCGCCAGTAGATTATTTCATTTCAAGCCGAAGATTAACCGATAAATAGTAAACTGCACATCCGTACACCGCACCTGCAACCCCAAGCAAAAGATCATTTTCAAGAAAAAAAGCGATCAGGATTGCCGTTGCAGAGAGCAGCAGCACGGTGAGCTGCCGGAATGCTTTGTTCATGACTGGCCGGGCGAGCAACGCCGAGAGCGCCAGCTCGCTTCTGAGTGTTTCAAGGGAGTTGGAGCGCAAAATTGAGGGTATGACAATATAGAGCATACCGATAAATGAGCATGTTATCCAGCCAAGCAGCGCCGCATGGGTATGGGAGTGATAAATCCACATCCTGTCAAGGCGGAGGGGCGGGATGGTGCCAAAATGAATCCCCTTGAGAAAATAGATATTCATAATGCCGTAGCCGCTTGTGGCAAAAAGGAGAGCAAGACCACTCAATAGAAAGGCAAGTGCTGGATGAGGAAAGTTTTTATGGAAAAAGTGGTAGAGATAGACGCCAAAACTGCCGAGAAGGGCCATCACGCCAAAGAGCAGAAAATGGCTGATCAGCATCATCCCCAGATAGTTTTCGGCAAGAATAACAATCAAAAAAAGCAAGACTCCGCCAACAAAAACATAAAACCAGAGGCTGAAAAGCCGTTTAACCAGCTCCCGTTTTGATGACCGGCTCCAGGCGAAGGTATAGAGAAAGCCCATCACACTGATGCTGAGAGGAAAAGAGGAGCCAAGAAAATAGGAGGATTGGGTCACAAAGAAGGGAATGAGGCGCTCATCGGGAAATGCCTCCTTGAGGCCAAGCGTAAAGAGCCCAAGATTGGCATTGAGCAAAAAGAGCACATCAAAAATGTAGTAACGTACCGAAACCTCCTTCCAAATTTTTGGAATAGAAAGTGTGGTAAAAATTTCCCGGATCGGCCCGGTAACCAGAATCATGAGCATCAAACCGGTCAGAGCCTTCAATAGCGGCCACTCCATGGCAACGGCCACCGTAATCATGAGAAGAGAGAGCAGAACGACACCAATATAACGCACCTGCCTTTGAGGATCAATCTTCAATTCAGGATAGATGGCGGCGGTCAGGTAACGATTGAGAATAAGAATGGCAAGGTTGCCAAAGCCGATAAAGAAAAGATAGGGGTGGAGCTTCAGAAGAAAAGGATTGCCAGTCACTGCACCTGCCGCACCAAGGAGAGAGGCAAGAGCGATGACGGTGACTGAAACAGAGAGAAAGAGTCGGGCAACACTGCTCAACTCTCCATCAAAACGAGGCAGCTTCATGTATATAACCTTTTTAATTTCTTCAATTCCAGCAAAGCAACCAAAGAGAGGGCAATCAGCGAAACGTTCAGGGTCAAGGGGTTGAACGGCAAGGCAAACATCGCAGGCTCAAAGAGGGCCACAAAAAGAAGCAGACCGCTCAGCACAATAATATTCAGCCAGAAAACCCATGCACGAGAAGCAACAAACAACAAAAGACCAAAGAGAATTTCGGCAATCCCCATCCAGAAAACCGCCTCACAGACCCATTGGTAGAGTGGAATAATGTGACCAAGCAACTCGATTTCACCCCTGCTCTGACAGGCAATTTTTGGTACCGCACCCTGATAGACCCATGAAAATGCAAGGGCTGCACGGCACAAGAGCAAAACAGGAGTCTGGCTTGAAAAAAAACGCATCGCTTTACCCTTTTTCTTTGAACGTGAGCAGAATTCCAGCACTTACCGCTTCAGCACGGCAAACTTACTGATTATTTTTTCAACCCGTCCGACAAACTTCTTTGGTTCACTATCGAACCAGACATAAACCACCGGAATAACAAGAAGCGTCAAAAACATCGAACTGGCCAAGCCGCCAACAAGAGCAACAGCAAGACCTGATTTCCACTCGGAGCCCGAACTTCCCGAAAGCGCAATCGGCAGAAGCCCGAAAATCAGCGTCAGAGTGGTCATAAGAATAGGGCGCAACCGCTCTTTTGCGGCTTCAATAATTGAGGCCGAAAGCTCCATACCCTCAAGACGGAATTTATTGATAAAATCAACCAAAAGTATCGCATTTTTTCCAACAAGACCCACAAGCATGATAATGCCAAGAATCGTAAAGATACTGAGCGATTTACCGGTAAAGGCAAGAGCGAAAAGAGCCCCGATAATGGCCAGAGGAATGGAGAACATCACCACCATCGGCCAGAGCCAGGAATCATACAACGCCACCATAATAAGATAAACAAAGATAATGGCAACAAGAAAAGAGAGACCAAGGGTCGAATTCGATTCACCCTGCCGTTTCAAATCCGAGTCGTAGGCGGTCGAAACGGTTGCGGGCATCAATCCCTTTTTTTTCATGTTCGCCATGATCCGCTCAATCTCCTTGCCAATGCTGCCAACAGGACGCCCAACAACCTGTGCCTTGACCCACACGGCATTATTGCGATCCTTGCGCTGCAACTGCGTATAACCCCGATCCTGCTCGAAAGTAACAAACTGACCAAGACGAACGATATCACCCTGCGGCGTGCGGAAAGTGATTTCAGCAAGCGTCGAAGTATCCTGACGGTAGTATTTGTCGAGCATGACTCGGATATCGTACTCATCACTCCCGTCGCGGTACTTTCCCGCTTCATCTCCGGCATAAGCGGTACGGAGAGCAGATCCTACATCGGCAATGGTGACACCAAACGAAGCCATTTTTTCACGATCGACCACAATGCGCATCTCCGGACTCCCCACCTGCGAGGTGAGCTTGACATCAGCAGTGCCAGGAATCGTTTTAACGCTATCACGCAACATCCGGGCTACACGCGTCACCTCATTTCTTGACGGGCCGCTCAAAATGACGGCCACCGGCGTCTCATTGGCTGTACCAAAAATACCAATCGGGTTTATACTTGCCTTGAGACCGGCAATATCCTTTAAATTGAGCCGAATTGCCTGCATGATGGCATCGGTCGATCGCGTCCGCTCCTCTTTGGGCGAAAGTTTAACATTGATCTCGGAAATGTTATCTGCGCTCTGATTCAAAAATCCCTCGCTCGAAGAACCGACATTAACCATCACCTTTTTCACCTCAGCCATTCCGGTCAAACGGCGCTCCACACTCCTCGTCAACCGGTTGGTCTCAGCAAGAGGAGTTCCTGGCTCAAGCTCGAGCTTGACGGCAAACTCTCCGCGATCAGAAACAGAGATAAACTCTCCGCCAATAAAGCCGAAAACAAGCAGGCTGAACGAGGCAAAAAGCATCACTATCGCGCTGAAAAAAACTTTGTACGGGTTACGAAGAGACCATTGCAAAAGCTCAAGATAACGCTCCCTCATGCGCTGAAAGTTGCGTTCAAAGGCGATGGCAAAGCGTTCAAAAATATTTTTGCCTGAAAAATTCTCGACTTTAGAAAAGCGTGATGCAAGCAGCGGCGTCAGGGTAAAAGAGACAAAAAGGCTGACGAGGGTGGAGATGACCATAACAACAGAAAACTCGCGCAGGATATTGCCGACAATACCACTGACCAACGAGAGCGGAAGAAAAACAACCACATCAACCAGCGTGATAGAGAGTGCAGTAAAGCCAATCTCGTTTCGGCCAAGAAGCGCCGCCTGCCGGGGCTCTTCGCCACGTTCAAGATGACGGTAAATATTTTCGAGCACCACAATGGAGTCGTCCACCAGCACACCCACCACCAGCGACAGGGAGAGCAGGGTCATCAAATTCAGAGAAAATCCGAAAAGATACATGCCGATGAAAGTGGTCACCAGTGAAGTCGGAATGGAAACCAGCACAATAAGAGAGTTGCGCAGGCTGTGCAAAAAGAGCATCATGACAAGTGCAACAAGCAGCACCGCAAGCATAAGATCCTCCTGTACAGCAGTGACAGCCTCAAGCGTAAAGGTCGATGCGTCCTGGGCAATATCGAACGAGAGATTACTCTGGTGGTAGAGTGCTGTCAGACGCGAAAGAGTTGCCCTCGTGAGGCGGCTGACGTCAACGGTGTTGGCATCGCTCTGCTTCATCACCATGATGCCAACGGCACTCCGGCCATTGACCCTTGTGAGGGTTGTAATTTCCTTGAAGCCATCCTCAACTTCAGCAACATCGCGGAGCGTGACCGTACCGGTAGAGGAGGAACGCAACACCAGCGCTTTCAGCTCTTCAAGGCTTGTAAACTTTCCAGCAAGCCTCACCACAAACTCTTTATCGCGGTCATCAATTTTACCGGCAGGAAAATCAATATTAGCTTTACCGACCTCTTTGAGCAAATCAGGCACCGTCAAGCCGTAGCTTTGCAGCCGTTCGAGATCAATATTGACCCTGATTTCACGCTCGCGCCCTCCAAGCAGATAGACCTGACCCACCCCGGCAATGCTCGAAAGCTGAGGCTTGATGTCATCCTTGAGCATCCGGTAAAAATCGGTATCGGGCAGCGATGAGGTTGCCCCGATACGCAACACGGGAGCCTCATCCAGCGCAAAGCGAGTGATAACCGGGGCCTTTGCTTCGGTGGGAAAACGGTCACGCACCTCGTTGATCTTGCGCTGTGCATCCTGCAACGCTTTTTCGATATTGGCCGAGTTGGAAAACTCAATAGCGACAACCGATATCCCCTCCGTCGAGGTAGAGGTGATGGATGCGATTTTTTCAATGGCCGAAACCGCCTCTTCAACCGGTTTGGTCAGCGAAGTCTCAACTTCAGAGGGTGAAGCGCCAGGATAACGGATAGAGACGGTCACAACCGGTGGCGTCATCTTCGGCAACAGCTCATACTGCAACTGCCTGTAGCTGAACATACCGAGAATACCGAGAACGGTAAAGAGAACAACAATAAGTGTTGGCCGTTTTATGGAGAGCTCTGTCAGTGTCATGGTGCGGCGGGGCCTTTTTGCTGCTCAATAACCACCACATCAGAGCCGTCATGGAGCTCATTCTGCCCGCTGATTACCACACTTTCGCCCGCCGAAAGCCCACCGAGTACCTCAATCTGTTTCTGCAACTCCATACCAGCAACAAACGACTTCAAATAGGCCTTGCCGTTCCGGACAACAAAGAGTTCAGGTTTTCTGATTCCTGATACAAGCGCAACGCGTGGAACAAAAAGAGCCTGCCTCTCGCCCTCACCCGTCAGGAGTACCCTGGCAAACATACCGGATCTGAAGGTGTTGTGGCCGGAATTCTGCAGCACCACTTCCACCCTGAAGGTATGATCACGCCCCGCCTTGTCACTCACCGATGCCACCTTGCCCGTAAAAGCCTCACCCTGATAGAGGTCACTGGTAACCGTCAACAGAGTTCCCGGCTCAAATTTGACAATACGAAGCTCAGGCACATAGATAATCACCTTCACTTTCGACATATCGACCATCTGCGCAACCCTTTTTCCCTCCTGAACCAGCTCTCCCTGCTCAACAAAGCGCGCCGCTACAACCCCTGAAAAAGGGGCCTTCACCCTGGTATCGCCATATTTACGGGAGGCGGCGGTAAACTCAGCTTCAGCCTCATCAAGCTGTAACTGCGCCGTTTCAGAGGCTGAAAGTGCCACAGCACCTTCACTGTAAAGATTTTTATAGCGCTCAGCATCCCGCTTTGCCTTCCGATATAATGCCTCCGCCCTCCTCTTCCGGGCAGCAGCCAGTTCATCATCAAGCAAAAAGAGTGTCTCTCCAACCTTTTTCGAGGTTCCCGGTTCAGCAAAAACCTTGCGAACAAGACCAGTAGATTCCGAAAAGATCTCAGCCTCCCGGAATGCCTGAACCGTACCAACCGTACTGAAACTATCGCGGAGAGCGGCATTCGAGAGCAGGGCAACAGAAACAGGAATACGCTCGCTCGGCCTCTTTGCCGCAACCTTTTGCGGTTCACGATGCTGGAGGTACCAGAAGAGGGCCAGAAGCACAACAAGGAGGGCTACAGCAACACGTTTATGCTTGTTCAGCTTTTCGACTATCGTTTGTGGATTTTTCATTGATAAACAGTCATCGAATAATCAGGGCTACATGCACCATAAAAAAAAGCGAACCGAAGCACGCTTTTTTTTATCATGAAAAAGGTCCGGCTCAGCAAAAATGGCTCGCAATCGAACAGGAGATATCCGCTGACGACTTGACATGCTCGACAATCGAAAGAATACCAGTAAGATTGGTAATATTCTGGTCGTTCACCGATGCCTTGATTTTTGCAACCGCAGTATCGTAAAGATCCTTGATCTCCTTCATCATCACCAGCGTCTCACTGGCATGTTTTGAGTTGCTGCTGACGTATGCCTCAACTGCCTTCTTGATCATTTCAGCCGTAATGTCACCCATCGGTTTCAGGCCATACTCATCCTTGTGCAACTCCTGCACATTGGCAAACTGCACATAACCGGTTTTATCAGCAATATTAAGTGCAAGCTGGGCCAGTTTTTCAAGCTCACGAAGAATCATTCGCGCATGGTTGACTGCCTTGAGATCAGCTTCACCAAGATTCTGGAAAGAGGCGTAGGCCAAAGTAAGATATTCAACCTCAAACTTCCCTTTACGGATATAAGCTTCATCAAACTTGAAGGCCGAAGCGGCAAGTTCGACATTGCCCTTGGTTGATGCCCGGATACTAAGCATCAGGTTATTCTCAACATTCGAAGAGAGTTT
>CAILXB010000160.1 GCA_903838025.1 uncultured Chlorobiaceae bacterium | reverse complement strand
GCATTTTCCCCTCAAAATACCCGACTCACAGGATACAAACAATGTACAGGGAAAAATAATTATTATCTTGCTCCGAATTTGCAATGGCATTGTGCCGCAGCCATTTGCAAGCGCTTCGCAGAAATTGATTCAGTAAGCAGAGTGTGGTATGGTATCAGGAAAATCATGCAAAAAATCCCGAAATTACGGTCTGATTTTTTTTGCTGAACGCATGGAGTACCCGCGAGGAGTTGTAGTATGGTGAATACTTTTTTCTCAAAGGTCTATTGTCTCGACTCAGGCTTCCATACCGGTGAAGAGAATATGGCCTTTGACCGGCAGTTGATGGCCGCATTTCTTGATGGGCGGTTTCAGCAGCGCTATGGCCCTGACTGTTGCCTCTGGCGCTTTTATGGCTGGCACCCTCACGCCGTTACGATAGGGTATAATCAGGATATTTCAGGTATTGACCTGCTCAAATGCCATTCTGAGGGTATTGACGTAGTCCGAAGGCCTACGGGTGGCAGGGCCGTCTTTCATGCAGAAGAATTTACCTACAGCTTTTTTGCGGAGTCTATGGCACAAAATTCAGAGTTGTACCGTATGGTGCATGAAGCCATTCAGCTTGCGCTGGAAACTCTGGGCATCCATGCTGGCTTTTGCCGCTCCACACTTTCCCGTCATCAGGGTGATGCCGCTTCCAGAGCTGTCAGTTGTTTTACCGCATCGGCCCGTTATGAGCTTCAGGTGGAAGGGCGAAAACTGGTTGGTTCTGCACAACGCAGGAGCCGCAATATTCTTTTGCAGCATGGATCACTTCCTCTCTCGGCGCGGCACAAAGAGCTTTGCTCTCTTATGGCGCTTTCTGGCGGCGAGGCATTCGAAGAGATCGTGGGTGAAATGGAGCGAAAAACCACCTCTCTTGAGGAAATTCTCGGCTACATTCCCGATTATGCCGATCTCAGTGCGCTGATGCGCTCAGCGGCAGGGAAGCTGCATGGCGTCGAAACTGTGGAGCTTTCTTTGTGCGATTTGCAGGATATTTTAGAACATCATGAACACTCAATCCATTAAGCAGCAGCCATTATGAACAAAATTGCCCAGCCGGGAAAGGCTCATGTTACGACCAGAAGATTGCTCGACATGAAACAGAATGGTGAGAAAATATCCATGCTGACGGCTTATGATTATACCATGGCCAGAATTCTCGATCGTGCCGGTCTTGACGTCATTCTGGTTGGTGATTCTGCAAGTAATGTTTTTGCAGGTCATAGCACAACCCTGCCTATTACAATTGAGGAGATGATTTACCATGCAAAGGCTGTTGTAAAAGGTGTACATGACGAAAGCGGCCGGGCAATGGTCGTCGTTGATATGCCGTTTATGAGCTATCAGATTTCAGGTGATGAGGCTTTGCGCAATGCCGGAAAAATCATGAAGGAACATGGGTGTGATGCGCTTAAACTGGAGGGAGGTATGATTATTGCCGACAGCGTCAAGCGAATTACCGATGTCGGCATTCCCGTCATGGGCCATCTCGGTCTGATGCCGCAGTCGATATACAAGTACGGAAGTTACAGGGTGAGGGCACAGGAGGAGAGAGAGGCCGAACAACTGCTTGAAGATGCAAGAATACTCGAAGAGTCGGGTGCATTTGCCATCGTGCTCGAAAAAATACCCTCAGCACTTGCCGCAGAAGTAACCCGATCGCTGACTATTCCCACCATCGGCATCGGTGCCGGGGTAGCCTGTGACGGTCAGGTGCTCGTCATCAACGATATTCTCGGCCTCAACCGCGAATTTCATCCCCGTTTTGTGCGCCAGTACGCCGATTTGAATACCGTTATCGAGCACGCCGTCCGCCAATACGTCGAGGACGTCCGCCAAACCAATTTCCCATCCCCCGACGAAAGTTATTAACTGTATTTGGGCGGGGTCATCCCGCCCCTGCGGTATGCAGAATTCCAAAAAAAGTATAAATTTGATTACCTTCATGTTCAGCATGGAACGTGGCAGCAAAAGTCACATTCTCTGCATGCACATTTTACCAGTTATGAAATTTTTTCCCCGATGATGGATATTCCTGTCTATGAGTGATACCAGCAAACAAAGGGCTCAGAAACGTTACCCTCCTTTTCTGAAAAACGGTTCAAAAGAGCGTTCGTCACTCTTTCCTACCGTATCACGCTCATTCGTTCCTTCGGTTTTTACCGTTATGAATATGGTGTGCGGCTATATCGCCATTGTGATGTCGGGGGAGGGGAGTTTTGTTGCCGCCTGCTGGTTTATTATTCTTGCGGCATTTTTTGATACTATTGATGGTTTTGTGGCAAGAATCACCAACGGCACCTCTGACTTTGGCGTTGAGCTCGACTCTCTCTCCGATCTTGTCTCGTTTGGAGCCGCTCCGGCATACCTTGTCTACAAGTTCGGTCTTGAAGGTCTTCCGGGCATTACCGGTATCTGTGTCAGCTCTCTGCTCATGATCGGCAGTGGTCTCCGGCTCGCCCGATTCAATATCAGTATGATCGGCTACGACAAAGAGTCCTTTTCGGGCCTTCCTACACCAGCACAGGCCTTGACCATTACCGGCTTTGTGCTCTGGATGATTGGAGACCCGATCTTTCCTCCTGCATTGATGCAGATGTTTCTGGCCGGGCTTTCCACAGTTCTTGCCCTGCTCATGGTCAGCAAGGTGAATTATGACGCTCTGCCCAAGCCGACGGTAGACTCTTTCCGGCGTAAGCCCCTGCAAATGGCGCTCTATATCGGGGCTATGTCCTGCGTGCTTCTCTTTCATTCGAAAGCTTTTTTTCTTGCCATGTTGTTGTATATTCTGCTCGGTATTGTACGCTCACTCTCTCTGCTGTGGCGTCGCCAGTGGCAGACCTGATTTTTTTCACTCAACCATACGCATGATAATGCCCTATACAGCAAAAATAAAGGTTACCCTGCGCCAGTCCATTCTTGATGTTCAGGGCAAGGCGGTCGAGCACGCCCTGAAAAATCTCGGTTACCACACCGTAGAATCTGCAAGAATCGGCAAATATATCGAGGTGACCATCAACGAAGAGGAGTTGCAGGAGGCAGAACGTATCTGCAACGAAATCTCTCAAAAACTCTTGTCGAATCCGGTTATGGAGAATTACTCCTTTGAGCTGGAACACGTCAATTAAATAGCATTCTTAATTATGGCTGATGTAACTGTAGGGGTCGTTGTTTTTCCAGGTTCAAACTGTGATCATGATACGGAGTATGCAGTAGGTTCGTTTAAT
>CAILXB010000159.1 GCA_903838025.1 uncultured Chlorobiaceae bacterium | reverse complement strand
GAAAAACGTATTGAGAGCTCTCAATCAAGCTACGGGCAATCTCCGTTTTGTCGATGTAGAGATAATCACCCTCAATTATTTTACTGAAGGTCTGTATGCCTACTGGCAGCTTTTTCATCGTCAACCTTGTTTTAACTCGTTATACCCGTCACGGGCATCCTCCTCCCAGCACTACTCCACACTTTTTTTACTACATCCTCAAATATAAAGCTTTTTGACAAAAAATGATAAACGCCCCGGGAGCGCCGCGCCCCAGCTCGGCAGCGTGAAAACAAAAAATGCCAGCCACAACGTGGGTACGCTGTGCTGGCATTGAAGTCAAGCCTTTTTTTCCGTCTACGTTCAGCTCTCTTTACTGACCTCCACACGATACCCATTAGCCTTGAGAAGCGCATGACGCCGCGCAAGATCGAGATCGTGCGCCATCAAGTCCAATCGCGCTTTTGCGCAGGTTCATCATGCCGACTTGCTAAAAAATCAACCGGCAAGGCTTCGGTACTGGCATAAAACTGAGATAACCACTGCCCCATATTTTGCTCGGCTGGTATTTCCGGGTGCAACCAAAGATCATTGCCAATTTGCTCTACACGCATCTCTTTGGCTTGCACACGCAATTTTGTAGGGAGCATAAGAACCTGGCTTTTCCCTTGCATAAAAATTTGTGCTGTAGTACTCATATAACAACGAATCTATGGATGTGTGAATAACAACATAGTACATGCAATAATAATAACCTTCAACTTTTTCATAAGGTCACCTTCATGGCAATGGTATCGGGCTTGTTTTGATCAAATATTTCGTTGGCCCATAAGGTCCTGCTGTACTCTTCATACCAATCGCCCCAGTCATATCAATCCACTTATTTGCGAAAGGGTAAAACTGTTTACCCCTGCTTCAATCCTTAAGGAGTCGAATTCGACCCCTTTAAAATGCAGGTTATTGATTTTTTCCCATATACCAAGGAAATCGATGGTCGAACGACTACGAAGCCAGTTTGGCAGTCCAATCTGAACCCGAACCGTTGATTCCACCAATTTTCGAGTTTTTGTCCATGTTTTATACCTCTATAGAGAAAGCCTACGAGTCGCCATAATGGCCGCTGGCGGAAACGACAAAAACCGTCACGATGCTTTCATTAACCTCGTAGACTATACGATGCTTCTTGTTGAGGCGTCTTAACCAACACCCTGCCAAATCTCCTCGCAGTTGCTCAACTTTTCCAGTCCCTTTTGTCGGGTGGTCAATCAACTCTTCCAGAATTTTTCCCAGCTTCCTGATAATGACTTTGTCGCCAAGCTTGTAAAAATAAGTGATCTCTTTCTGCGCATCCTTCGAAATTATGAGAGTATAGTTTCCCATATTTTTTTTGGATCAGTTATCGTAATGAAACGGCCAGCCTTTATGTCCTCCCTGCCCCGTTCAATGGCCTCAAGGACTTTTGGATTAGAAAAGTACTCATCCGTATCGCTGATTTTTTTAGCAGGAATAATTTCGTAGATCTCAGCTTTGCCAGACTGAATAAGAACTCGCTCCTTATTGGCCATGGTCAAATACTTCTTGAGGTTCCTGCGTAACTCTGTTGTGCTTATCGCTATCATAATCCTCTCTCTTTGTGTTATAGGTTCGACCTCTCTATAAACCAACTGATTAATCCGCCGAAGACGATACCAACCAATAATGAAGAATCAGGTGAGTTCATAAGGGCACCCCGAAAAAGTCTGAAGCGCAATAGCTTATTATAAAAATGTAGTATAGCCTATCAAGAGAAGGCCAAAATTCCGTATTTTATGGCAGAATCCACATCATCATCCTCTCTGCCATGAAAACGTCTCCTTATGGTCCTTGAAAACTCGAAGCTGTCCCGCATCACACAGGCGCCATCATGCACACAACCATCACTCCGGTCTCCCGGCGGTGGAGAAATGTGACTGGGCGTAGCGCTGGTGCGGGTTTTAGGGGGTTAGGTTTTTAGGGTTTTGCATTGGGTGATGAGTTGGAATGCGGCGCGTTTTTCAGGGTATTAGTAGGGGCACGGCATGCCGTGCCCTTATGTGGGGAAGGGGTTTGCGTTGGGGATGTTGCTGTGAGGCGAGGTAGCGTTGGCGCTGGTGTTGGAGGTTGCGTTCGTAGTTGAGGATGCTTAGGGCGAGGGTTCGGGCTTGGGGTTGCATGATGCCTTGGGACTGGAGCAGGGTTTCG
>CAILXB010000158.1 GCA_903838025.1 uncultured Chlorobiaceae bacterium | reverse complement strand
GATGTTTTTGAGTTGCACTACATCGAGCTGAAAAAGTTTACCAAAACATACCATGAACTCCAGAGCGCGCTGGATCGCTGGAGCAGCTTTTTAACGACCGCGCATCAGCTTGACCGGGAGCATATGCCAAAAGAGCTTGCCTCCGACAAAAATATCGTGAAAGCCATTGCCGCCATTGACAGGATGTTTAATGAAGAGGAGCGCCAAGTCTATGAGGTTCGTCTGAAAGAGTACACTGATGTAGCAAGTATCATTGAATCAGGAGCCGAAAAAAACATAGCCAAAGGTGTGGAAATAGGCATGGAAAAAGGAATAGAAAAGGCATCAAAAGCCATTGTGTTGAACATGGCTGGAAAAGGTATTGCTTTTGATGCCATAGCCGAACTCACGGGTTTGAGCGTGTCGGATATTGCTGCTTTATTGCAAGGTATCAGTGAGCAATAATGCTGCGCCTCAACACGCTTCTATCACCGTTGTTCATGGTGTTCAACAAGTTTAACGTTTTCAGGGAAGCGAATCTGTTCAGTGTGTAAACAGGGAGGTGAAGTGGATGGGCAACGTTAAGCTGGTAAATGCCGAATCGTTTGGCATGTCGGTCGTACGCAGTAGCGCACGCTGGCTGGTGATTGTCTGTCTGGCAACGCTCGCTCTTGCGGGCATCATGCCTACAACCATCCGGTACTCTACGTGAGCTGGAATGATGCGGTAGCCTTTTGCCGATGGATGACGGCCAAAACAGGAAAGCGCTGCCGCTTGCCAACTGAGGCGAAATGGGAATATGCCTGCCGTGCAGGAACCACCACGCCCTTCAACACCGGAGAGAACCTGACAACCGCGCAGGCAAACTTCGACGGCGCCTATCCTTACAAGGGCAACCGGAAGGGGATATCCCGAAAGAATACCGTTCCTGTTGAGAGCTTTGCGCCCAACGGCTGGGGGTTGAAAAACATGCACGGCAACGTCTGGGAGTGGTGCAGCGACCTCTATGACGAGAGCTACTATGAAACATGTAAAGCGGCGGGCACTGTCGTCAATCCTTTGGGGCCTTCAGGCGACTCCACCGCAAACCACGTTCTTCGCGGCGGAGGCTGGAACTATAGTGCGCAGTTCTGCCGCTCAGCCTCCCGTCACAACGACATTGCGGCCAATCGCTACAACTACGTTGGCTTCCGGGTGGTTCTGGTACCGTAGGCATCTTTTGTTTCGCCCAATTGCAGGCTCGATGAATATTTGCTATATACCGGTACTCTATCCACATTTTCAGGAGGCAGTAATGACTACCAGCACCGTCTTTATCAACAATCGTTCTCAGGCGGTACGATTGCCCGTGAATGTCCGGTTACCGGAGAACGTTAAAAAAGTAAGCATTCGGGTAAAAGGCAATGAGCGGATACTTGCGCCCGTTGGCCAGACCTGGGACAGTTTTTTTCTTGGGCCGGAAAAGGTGACGGATGATTTTATGGAGGAGCGTGACGCAGGGGAGCAGCCAGAGCGGGAGGATTTGTAATGCTGCGCTATCTTCTTGATACCAATATCGTTATCTATACTTTGAAACGTCGTCCAATCGAGGTACTGGATGTTTTTAACAAAAATGCAGACCGAATGGCCATCTCTTCCATCACCTTGTCTGAATTGTATTATGGAGCGGAAAAGAGCCACAACGTGAGTGCAAACCTCTCAGTGATTGAAGATTTCTGCAGCAGGCTGGAGGTTTTGCCTTATGGGCCAAAAGCTTCGCAGCATTACGGCGCCATAAGGGCAACTCTTGCAAAAGCGGGTCAGCCAATCGGCGTCAATGATGTTCATATCGCCGCTCATGCCCGCAGTGAGGGGCTGATTCTGGTCACCAACAATGTCAAGGAGTTTATCAGGGTACCCGCCTTGCAGATCGAGAATTGGGTGAGCTCGTAAGGGAAGTTCTATGCCTTGATCACCGAAAAGTGTTTGATGATTTTT
This sequence comes from uncultured Chlorobiaceae bacterium, assembly GCA_903838025.1. GTDB lineage: Bacteria > Bacteroidota > Chlorobiia > Chlorobiales > Chlorobiaceae > Chlorobium. Next base: position 2,156 of record CAILXB010000158.1, on the reverse strand, counting down.
TATAGCCCAAAAACGCCCGGCACGAACTGACAACAGAGAACCATAATGCTGACACATCTGAAATTGCATAACGTTGGCCCATCCTCTGACATGGAGCTGGAGTTTGGCGAGCGGCTGAACCTGATTACCGGCGACAATGGACTGGGGAAAAGTTTTTTACTCGATATTGCATGGTGGTCAATGACGCGAAAATGGCCAGCTCAAATCAATCCATCGCTCTCTTCAGGGTTGATGGCCAAACCCCGGGGAAGCGGTGCGGCATCTCTTGAATTTACTTTTACTGCGAAGTCCAGAACATTCTGCTATGTGAGCACCTTTGATCGCAAGGCTCAGGGGTGGACGGGCAAGGCGGGTCGTCCGGCAAATCCCGGTCTGGTTTTGTATGCGCAGGTTGACGGGAGTTTTTCCGTGTGGGATCCCGCCCGAAATTACTGGCACCAAAGTGGAAAAATTGATGTTCAGGATCGGCCATCGGCTTATGTCTTCACTCCCCGTGAAGTCTGGGATGGTTTGCGGGATGAAGAGCGCGGCTTGATGTGTAATGGCCTCATTGCCGATTGGGCTGGATGGCAAAAGGAAAACAGTCAACCTTTCAGGAGCCTTTGCGCGGTGCTCAAAGAGCTGTCGCCATCCGCTGAAGAGCCTGTTATGCCCGCTGAGTTGACCCGCATCAGCCTTGACGACCCACGCGACATTCCAACGCTCAAAATGCCCTATGGCCAATCGGTACCGGTCGTCCATGCTTCGGCAGGAATCCGGAGGATTATTGCTTTGGCATACCTCCTCGTCTGGAGCTGGGAGGAGCATCAAAAAGCCAGCGCCTTGCTCGACCAGCCAGCTACCACCCAGATTGTTTTTCTTGTTGATGAAATTGAGGCGCACTTGCATCCCAAATGGCAACGCAGAATAGTTGGCGCCCTGCTTGGTGTTATGAAGACCCTGACCAGCAATGCCGAGGTACAACTCATTACCGCAACACATTCACCCTTGGTTATGGCTTCGGTTGAGCCCTCTTTCGACTCCGATAAAGACGCATGGTTTGACCTTGATCTTGTTGTTGACGAGCATCAAAATGCTGAGGTCGGGCTTGTCAAGCGTCCCTTTATTCGTCGGGGTGATGTGTTGAACTGGTTAACCTCTGAAGCGTTTGATTTGAGCAGTACCCGCTCTTTCGAAGCCGAAACAGTCCTGGAAGAGGCTGCAATCGCCTTGAGTGATGAAAACTTTGATGCTGAAAAAGCCAGAGCGCTGGATGCACAACTACGGGAAGTTCTTGGTGATACTGACCGATTCTGGATGCGCTGGCGTTTTGTTGCTGAAAAAAAAGGGTGGCTCTCATGATTCATGTTGATCAACAGCCTGAGCCCTCAAATTTTGAGGTGATGGTGCGCCAAAAAGGGCTCTCTTTTCTCCGAAAGAAGGGGATTGACATTCAGGCGCCTCTTCCGCAAGGAGCGAAAATTGCAACGTATTGGCGTCAATGTCTCGATGACTTGTATCGCAGTTATCACGGAGAGTGCGCTTATCTTGGCATATTTTTTGAGAGGGTGTCAGGCACTGCCTCCGTTGACCATTTCGTGCCAAAATCAAAACGGTCGGATTTGGCTTATGAATGGAGCAATTACCGTTTGGTATGCTCAATGATGAACTGTAGGAAACGGGAATATGAGGATGTGCTTGATCCCTTTACGATTGAGAATGGATGGTTTCACCTTGAACTGGTAAGTGGCCGGATTTTTCCTGCTCCAGGTTTGCATGAGCAGCTTGGCGCGGCTGTCAGAGCCACGATTGCCCGATTGGATTTGGATCATTCGGTTAATCGTGAAATGCGGGCACGTCATTATCAGGAGTATTGCGAAGGGTGTTATACCGCATTGTTCCTGAAAGCAAGATCCCCCTTTGTCTACTCGGAAGCGGTAAGGCAGGGGTTGCTCTGAAATTTTTTTTACGAGCCGTCCCGGTGATCAATCAAAGCTCTTTTAACAAACACAACAAAAGGAATACGTTACTTGTCGCAACTTGAACACATCGAAGCTATAGAAAAGCGCCTCTGGAACGCTGCGGATACCCTGCGGGCCAACTCGAACTATGCGAGTAACGAGTACTTTTTGCCGGTCATGGGGCTGATTTTTCTGCGCCATGCCTACAGCCGCTTT
>CAILXB010000157.1 GCA_903838025.1 uncultured Chlorobiaceae bacterium | reverse complement strand
TGAAAATGGTAAAATTTGTTTTTTGCTCTTCAACACCTATCTTTTTCAAAATTTTCTTGTTAACGCTCTTACTACCGGGACTGATCAATGGCTTCCAAACCGTCAACATTATCTGCCAGAAACAGGACCCTGATTGTCGTCGAATCGCCTTCAAAGGCAAAAACAATCAATAAATACCTTGGTGACAAGTTTACGGTTTTCGCCTCGGTAGGCCATATCAAGGATCTTCCAAAAAAAGAGATCGGACTTGATTTTGAAAATCACTATGTGCCCCGATATGAAATTATTCCCGGTAAAGAGAAAGTTGTTCGCCAGTTAAAGAAGCTTGCGGCTGAAGCGAGTGATATTCTGATTGCGACTGACCCTGATCGTGAAGGTGAGGCCATCGCATGGCATATTTCCAACGAAATCGGGGAGACAAAGACTCCTGTCTCCAGGGTGCTGTTCAACGAAATCACCAAAAAGGCAATCATTGAGGCCATTCATGCTCCACGTCAGATTGACAACAATCTTGTCCGTTCCCAGCAGACCCGCCAGGGTCTTGACAAAATAGTCGGCTACAAGATCAGTCCCTTTTTATGGAATGTGGTGCTGCGTGGTCTGTCGGCAGGTCGGGTGCAATCTGTCGCCCTACGGTTGATTTGTGAGCGTGAAGCAGAGATCTCCCGCTTCCTGATTCAGGAGTACTGGACGATTTCTGCGGATTTTGTGACAAACGGGAAAGAATCCTTCAGGGCAAGGCTTGTCCGCTTTGAAGGTGATAAGCCGGAAATAACCACGCAGGCGCAGGCTGAATCAATTGCTGCTCTTGCTCGAAATGGCAACTATTCAGTCAAGGAGATTGCTCCCCGCGTGCAGCAGCGCAAGCCTCCTTTTCCTTTCACCACCTCGCTGCTCCAGCAGGCGGCCTCAAACCAGCTTGGTTTTGGTTCGCAGCGCACCATGCGCACTGCTCAGCAACTCTATGAGGGAATCGAGATTGGTGCGGAGGGTCCGACAGGCTTGATTACCTATATGAGAACCGATTCAACCCGCATAGGACCTGAAGCTGTCGGCGAAGCACGGAATTATATTGATCAGCAGTTCGGCAAAGAGTACATCGGTTTCGGCGGTGCTGCCAAGCAGGGCAAGAATGCCCAGGATGCTCATGAAGCGATACGACCAACTTCACTCCTGAAAAAACCGGAGCAACTGAAACCCTACCTTTCAACCGACCAGTTTAAACTGTATGAACTGATCTGGAAGCGTTTTCTTGCCACCATGATGGCGCCGGCTAAAATTGAACAGACCCGGGTGGATGTTGAGGATCGTACAGGCAAGTTCCTCTTCAGGGCAACCGGCAGCCGGGTACTCTTTCCGGGGTTTATGCGTGTGTACGACGATCAGCGTGAACTTGATTATGAAGCACAGACCTCGACAAAGGAAGATGTGGAGAAAGAGCAGAATGTCAAATTACCTGAGCGGTTGATAGCCAATGATGCCCTTGCGTTATCGGATCTCGACCAGAAGCAGAGCTTTACCAGGCCTCCTGCCCGATACAGTGAAGCGACCCTTGTCAAGGATCTTGACCATTTTGGTATTGGGCGACCATCAACCTACGCCTCTATTTTTTCGACACTGCAGGATCGGCGCTATGTGGAGCTGGAGAAGAAAAAGATTGCGCCGACCGAGCTTGGCAAGGATGTTTCACTGATTCTTGTTGCCAATTTTCCCGATCTCTTTGATGTCGGCTTTACCGCCTTTATGGAGGATGAACTCGACAAGGTGGCCAGCGGTGATGACGAGTACGAAAAGGTGCTCGACAGCTTCTACAAACCCCTTGAGGCTGTCCTCAGCCTGCGCAAAAGCGATCCTTTGATTCCGCAGAACAGCGAAGCGCAACTGTGCGAAAAATGTGGTGTTGGCCACATGACGGTGAAATGGACGGCCAGCGGAAAATTTTTGGGCTGTTCGTGTTATCCGAAGTGCAAAAACATCAAGGCAATCAGCACCAACAAGGAGAAGCCTGTTGATACAGCGATTCTCTGTCCCTCATGCAAGAAGGGGCACATGCTGTTGCGAAAGGGAAGGCTTGGCCCTTTTCTTGCCTGCTCCAACTATCCAAAGTGCAATACGCTGCTGAATCTCAACAAGCAGCGCCACATTGAACCGATGAAAACGCCACCGGTTCTGACGAATATTCTCTGTCCGAAGTGCGGCTCACCGCTCTACCTTCGCAGTGGCAAACGAGGGCTGTGGCTGGGTTGTTCCAAGTTCCCGAAGTGCAGGGGACGGCTCGCATGGAGTACACTTGATGAAAGTATCCAAAAACATTGGGAAGCTATCATGGCCGATCACCAGAAAGCTCACCCTTTGGTCATGCTCACCATGCTCGACGGACAACCGGTACCCATGACTGTTGCCGTTGACGATATTATCCTGAAAGCCGAAGAGAGCGGTTTGATTTGCAATGCGGTTGAAGAAAGCTCCGGAGTCATGTCACAAGAAGAGCAAGGCGATAAACAATGAATGAAAGGATCCACGCCACAGAAAGAGAATAGGCAGAATAAAGAAGCACAGGCCGCCAGCGCCCGACCTCTTTTTTCATGACACCGATAGCCGCGACACAGGGAATATAAAGCAACACAAAGACCATAAGACTTAATGCCGTTGCCCTGCTGAATGAAGCGTCGTGTCGGAGAATTGATTTCAGCTCAACCGGCCCTCCTTCGCTCTGCCCGATGGAGTAAATGGTACCCAGCGTAGAGACGACGACCTCCTTGGCCGCCAAACCGGTCACAAGGGCAATGCCAATTCTCCAGTCAAAGCCGAGAGGCCTGATCAGGGGCTCAAGCACTTTTCCAGC
>CAILXB010000156.1 GCA_903838025.1 uncultured Chlorobiaceae bacterium | reverse complement strand
GCGAGGTTTTCCGCGAATTTTCGATAAAAGAATTGCAACGGGTTACGAATAAAATGAAGTGCGCGTTTGGATTTTGTGCACAAAACATTGCAAGCGTGCGTTGCTGCCTGCTTTGCCTGCCGCCGCACTACTTGCCTGTCTCGCTTGCTGCCGTCACCCTGATAGTTTTGCTTTTTTGCTGCTTTGTGGTACATTTCTCCAGCGGGTGAGTAGGGCGCGGGTAATGCCGACCTACTCGTGGGAAAGGCTGCGGTCTTCCCTGCCCCGCCTTTTTTATTTCAGGTAGCTGTTGATCTTGCCTTTATTTCAACTATATCCTCCGCTTCATTTCGCCTTGAATCCGCTCTACTGCCTTGCTGCCGCCACTCTTGATGGTTTTGGTAACTCCGACCATTTTATGTATTTGGCTGTGTGGCTCTTTTTTGTTACCGTTATGACGAGGGGGGGATGTTCCGGCGAAAGCTGGAAGTAAGGGAACCTCATCTGGGCCCGTTAACTACTCCTCACTTTTTTCTGTCCTCTCTCTTGCTGCTTGCCTGCCCTTCACTGCTCTGACTCTGGACATTTTATGTATGGCTGTTTTACGCTTTTTTGTTATTGTTCTTGCCAGAGGTAGGGATGTTCCGGCGAAAGCTGGAAGTAAGGGAACCTCATCTGGACTCGCTAACCTGGCCTCTATTTTTTCTAACCTCTCCCCTGCCTCCTGCCGTTCCTGGTATTTCAGGCCAGTTGATGCAAATACGATACACTCTTTACCTTCCCTATAAATGTTTGTTGAAGACCGCTTCCTGTAATACTTATTGCTCCCGCTTCGCCGCCTGAAGCTGCTCAAGATTTGCCTGCTGCCCAGAGCCCCGCTGCCCGCTTGCTCGCTCGAGAAAAAACCAGATTGCTGAGATAATTCTTGATTGAGTCGTTTTTCCCGAGCCCGAGCTTTCGATGTATTCTGGAACGAACGCTTTCCATACCTCTGATCTTCATGCCAACTTTTTTTGCAATCTCTTCGTTACCATAGTTGAGCTTGATGAGCAGACATATCCTGAGCTCACGATAATTGAGAACCGGATGTTTTTTTTCCAGTATGGAGACAAATCGAACGTCTGCTTCGGTGGGTTCGATGTTGAACCGATTTTCCTGAGCCGCATGATCAAGGAGGCGCTGACAAATGGCGGTTTGGGTGCGGTTTTATGATTATGGAAAAGGGCGACAATTCTGTATCGTTATGATCAATGTTTCCGGAATGGATGTGCGACCATGAACTGCGCCAAGCAATAAATGGCATTTCCCATGCCAAATGGCCCAGAATCAACCCACCACTGATACTCTTGGCGTACCGTTGGAGCATCATACTTGCCTCTTTTTACAAGAGAACGGGCAAAGAGCAGCGCCATTTCGGAATCGTTGGTAGGTTGGCCGGCAAGTTGGCCAAGCATACACCCTTCTGCACGGTCGATGATCGCTTCGTCAAGTCTGTTCATGATTTATCATTTTGTTGTTAATCGTTCAAGAGTCAGGCTGGTGTTATTCCTATTCTTTTGCCTCCGTTGAGCAATCGTCTTTGATTTTTTCCTGTGCAGCACTTTGAAGGAAATCAGGCGGTTCCATGCATAGCCACGTTCCTGCCTTGGACGGCACAATATTTTGTAGTAGTTTTTGCAGGCTGTAATTTTTTCTGTTGCTGATCAATGGCAAATCGATGAACAAGAATCATTCGAACACTCCAGCAATGAACAATCTGCTTGAAAAGATTGGGCCTCTCGTACAATACACCCGCCAGCTCGCACGAGAGGCTGAAAACCTTTATACACGCGATGTTGATGCGATAATAAAAAGTCATGACAACTGTCCTGACAGGATAGAGCACTGCCTTGACGGGATTCTTGATTTTTGTTTTGACGAGAACATGCTGCTGCTCTTCAAAAAACTCTGCCGCTATTATTACACAATCGATCCTGTCGCCACACGTGAATATGTGTACATCTACAAGGATATGTGGGATAATGGTAATTGATCTTTTTATAACAGTCTGAAGAAGAACCGATATGGCAAAAAAGAAGACCAATACGGACTCACTGATCGAGTTACTGGAGGCGGCCAAGCCAGAGATGCTGATTGAATTGATTGTAGAGCTTGCCGAAAATCAACCTGATGTACGCCTTGAATGCTTTAACTATTTGAAGAAACACCTCTCTCTCTCCCCTGAACAGAAAAGCCGGTCGGAGGGCGAAATAGTCATGGCACTTTGGCGGGAACTCTATTCTGACTTGTATGATCTCGATGAATATGGTGGCGGTGATTATGATAAAGAGGATGGTGTTACCGATCTGATGCAGGAAATCCAGAAGATACTGGAAAACTCAACGGTTGAAGAAGAGGTTCGCCGGAAACTCCTTGATGAAGTAGAACCCTTCATCGACAGCGGCAATGCTCGCATGGATGATTCGCTCTATGATCTGGCTTATGCCACTTGCCAAAATACAAGAGCTTCAAAAAGATGTGCACTGCCGAAGAGTGGATGCTTTTTGAACCAAAAATAGTTGAGCAGTTCGATACATCATGGGTGTCGGAACAGCTCAAGATACGAATGGAGCGTGAGGAATACGAAGAGGCATTGGCACTCCTGCTCAAGAGCAACTATCCCTGTCATGTCGGTGATTCAAGTGAAACGCTGCTGATAGCGAAACAACTCGAAGAACGTTTTCCGGAACAGATTCTGACCTACTACCTCTCCGGCCTGGTTCAACTGAACAATAATGCACCCCGCAAGGAGTACGCCAGGCTGGCCCTGGTTATGCTTAAAGTTCGCTCTCTGCTGCAGGATGTCATGAAGGATGAAGCCCGATGGAAAGTGTTTGCCAACAAGGTCAAGGGTGAGAACCTCCGCAAACCGGCATTCCAGGAAGAGTTCAGCAAGGTCATAGCGGAATGGGGAGAGTTGGTTCTTGTAGAGAATGCTCAATTCTGAAAAATGGGTACTGAATGTGCGTTTTGAGAACTGAAGATTTTCGTATAATATGCTGTTCGGGAAATGATGGAGGATGATGTACATGGAAGAACAAGAGCGCAATTTGTGCTCGCTCTCTTCTGGCAAGATTCAATACCCAATCATCTCCCCCATGACTCCGCCGTCAGAGGCAATTCGTTGAGTTCGGCACGGGCTTCGCGCCAGGCGGGATAGTGCTCGCCAAACAGTGCTGCAAAGCGTTCACTGTGCGATGGCTCCAGCAGGTGCACCATTTCATGAACAATGAGATACTCCAGCAGGTGTTTTGGCTTTTTCACCAATTCGGTATTGATGCGGATATGACGAGCAGCATGGTTGCAGCTCCCCCATTTGGTCTTCATTCTCTGAAGAAAATAGCCGGTAACGGTGACGCCAAGTTTTTTCTCCCACTTCCGGATCAGGGGCGGCACCTGCCTGTGCAGAAGGGATTTGTGCCAATTGTGCAGCACCTGAGCCCGTTTGAGGGCATCGCTGCCAGGTCGGACGCAGAGGGTTAACTGTTTGTGGCCGAGTATGATGCTGGGTTTGGCATCGAGATACTGTACCGTCATCAGATAGCGCCGCCCCCAAAGGGAGTGGCTTTCGCGCTCAATGAACTGGCGAGGGGTTTCGCGGGCCTGATTGCTGAGTTTCTGCTGCTGCTGCCGTACCCATCCAAGCCTCGAAATGGCATAGGCTCGAGCCACCTCCAAGCGCGTGCCGTTGGGAGCAACCAGTGTCACATGACCTGCCGGAGGATGCACCGAAAGATGCACATTCTTGACCGCCTTGCACGAAAAAGCGATGACAATGTCACCCAGTTGGATAATTTCGATCACTGGTACCCCGGCTGCTTTTTGATGATTTCGAAAAGCGCTTTGGTGGTCTCCGGATCCTTGTCGAGCAGCGGATAGAGAGCATTGAGCACCTGTGTCTCCCGGGGCTGATCCCCTTTCCATCCGGCTGGGGCACTTTCGCGCACGGTCAAATCAAGTTTCAGGGCGAGAGCGGCCTTGTCATCATCATCCGTAGGATAGCGAAACCGTGTTGCATCGAGGGTGCTGAGATTGTGGTAGAGCACGACCGCCTCCGGCTTGCCATGCAGCATCGCAGGCACACCTTCACAAGAACGCCTTGCGGCAAGCCTCTTTACCAGCGCCTCCGCATTGCGCAGAAACTCCTCATAGGCTGCCCTCTCCGCCCTGCTTTGCTTGATCAGGTCATCAAGCAACTGCGACATCTCCACATAAAAACGGGGGTCGGTCAATTGGTCGCGGATGATAGTCTTGCGGATGTTGTTGATGATTCCTTCTGAAATGGCCTTCTTCGACAGCTTCCCCTTCTCATTGAGCTTTTTGGCAATGGCATCGTGGATACCGGTCTGGATAATCAGCTCGGTAAGCGACATCTCACCCAGTTCTCCCAGCTCCACGGCTGCATCGACCTGAATATAGGTGTTGATGAGGTGGCGCATGTCAGCCTCGTAAGGCTTGATGTCGAACTCCTCACCGGAGTGTTTTTTGATGGCCGCCCGTATCTCAACGTAGAAATCGACCTCTTTTGGCAAGGCATCAGCCTCAAAAGCAGTGTAGCCCGCCACAGTCAGCTCCTGGGCAATCTCTGCGTAGGCACGGGCGAATATCGCCACCATTTTGTAGAACGAAACGCGCAACGGCTCCGTCTCGTCGAGCGCATTCGGGTTGGCCGCATCACCGCAGAAATAAGAGAGATAGTGCTCAACCTCCCGTGGCAACGGCACCGGTTCACAGAGATAGTGGAGCGCTTCACGTGCGGCGTCAAGCTGCTTTTTGCCAGCAGTTTGCCCACCACAATCAGAAGCTTCATGTTCGCTGGCTCTTCAATGAAACGCCGCTTTGCCTCCTCTTCGTATTGCCGGGTCGTCAGCCCCTTTTTGAGCAGATACTTCGTGTAGGTATCGAACTTGTACCGCTCGTCACTCTGCCGTGGTTCCCTTGAAATCGCGCTGGCGTTCGGTTCAAAGGAGGTGATAATGCCACAGTGGATACCAAAAAAGGTGTTCTGAAAGAGCCTGAAATAGTGGCAGGCATCGTAAATTGAGGCGACAACAAGCATTGCCGTGCCACGATCATTGTTCAGGCGAGGCTTGAGTCTGAAATCCTCAATGATACTGGCGATGATACGCTGCTTGCGCTTCCCCGAACTCATCAACTCCTCCATCGTTGCCCAGCGCTTCCGCAAAATCGCCTTCTGGAAGTTGTTAAGGTTTTTTGTCGCCCTCTCGAACCACTGATCGATGGCCGTCGGGGAGGTGAGGCGCTGCGGCACGTCGCGGGCCTCATACTTCAAGTCGAGAATGACACCATCCGCCACCCCCTCATGGAACTTGTAGGTATGGATGTAGGTGCCAAAGATGTCGCGTGTCATCAGCTTCAGCTTGTCTTTGCGCAAGAGCGGAGTGCCGGTAAAGCCGATGAAAATTGCCCCTTCCAGCCAGCGTTTCATCTGCTTGTTCATATCGCCGCCCTGGGTGCGGTGGCACTCATCCACAAACACATAAAAACGGCCATAAACCGCCGGTACCGGGCCCTTAAAATCGGCAATATCGAACTTGTGAATCAACGCACAGAGCAGACGCGGAGTGGTTGCACCCAGTTTGGCCACAAAATCGGCCCGAGAGGTGATACGCGGTGAGGGTGCATTGTCGCCAATCACCCCTGCGTTACGCATCACCCCGGCAATCTGTTTATCGAGCTCATCGCGGTCGGTGATGACGAGGATACGCGCCTCCGGATCGTTTTCAAGCAGCCACTTGGCAATCAGCACCATCAGAATGCTCTTGCCGCACGCCGTCGGCTATCTCCACCGAACTGCGCTTGAGCTCAATCACGGCAATGGCAATACCGTTGAGATAGAGCGCAATGTCGGGGCGTCGCTCGTAGCCGCCCTTGAGCGTCACCTCTTCGGCAAGGGCAAAGTCGTTCCTGTCGGGGTTCGACCAGTCGATCAGGTGAACCGTTTCGTGCGCCTGCCCGGCAGCAACCTGCACCGGCACGCCATAGCGCAACAACTGGTAGGTGCGAAGATTGGCCTGGTAGAGCGTTACTCCTGTGCTGTCAGCCGCCGTTTCGAGCTTTTGCAATGCAGCGGAGATATGGACGGCAGAGTAACCCCGCGCCACAAGGTTCTCGCGAAGCAGCGCTGTTTCAATGGGGCGATTGTTTTCGCGTTTGCTCCAATCGCCAAGGTAGCGGTAGCCAAGCTCATTCTGAAACATGGAGATGACGCGATTTTGCGTCCTGCGCTCAGAGCGGGGTTGGTCAGACATTCGGCACCGCTCCAAGATTCCCCATTGCCCACAGACGCGACAAGGGGTATTGCTGATTCAAAGATGCCAGTTCCGGGGTCAATATTATCTGCCTGACACAAGTCATACCATCGCTGTTACGCTCCACGGCAAACAATCGCACCTCGGGATCGGCCAAGTCCAGTCCATCAAGCACTGCGGGATTGTGAGCCGTGAACAATAATTGACGTTCGGGATCATTATGACGCAGCCAGCCAGACAAACGGGAGGTGAGCTTCGTCAGTAATCGGGGGTTAAGTGCCTGATCCAGATTGTCAATAGCCAACAATCGAGGCACTTGCGGCAAAAGGCAGAGCAAGGCGCAGAAGATAACGTAAAGCG
>CAILXB010000155.1 GCA_903838025.1 uncultured Chlorobiaceae bacterium | reverse complement strand
TCGTTGTTATCGACCTCAAAATCCCGACGTACTCCCCTCAGTTTGCAGGCGAGAAGGCGACGCAACTGTTCTAGATTGGGCGGCTCAAAAACCAGTACTTCGTCAAACCTGCGCCAGACTGCAGCATCAAGAATACTTTCGTGGTTGGTGGCTGCAACAAGGATGCTTTTCCCCTCCGTGTAACATGCCTGAATTCATTGATTATCTGTCCCCCAAGGTAACTAATCAGCAGTTACCGTTCTAATAATTGCTCCATAGATACCCAGCAAAGCTACTTCACTGAGTGCCCACTCATTCGCTGGCCCGGCTTTTTTTGAGCGCTATCCGCCCCGTTTCAGTCAGGCGATATTTCTGGAGAGGGCTGCTTGGTTTTTCGGAAATGGTCATCTATCCAGAGATGGTAGCCGGAACGGATCGTGGAAGTGTTTACGGTTTGTGTGGCGGATGGCCTGTAGCGGGCTGTTGGTAAAATCCCGAAAAAAATTGAAATTGCGGGAGCTGACATCTCGGGAATAGTATGAGGCGCAGCGAATTTTTGATATGTTCCGAGTGTTGTTACAACAATGCTTGCATGTATCAGGCAGGGCTTGAATTGAATGAAAAGAAAAAGGAGAACCCTATGGCTGCTCAACACGTTACGCTTGATATTCCAGAAAAAATACTGCTTGCAGAAAAGACTGATGCACTTGCTTTCGGAAGGGAGCTGAGGGTTCTTGCTGCGGTTAAGCTGTTTGAGATGGGGCGGTTGTCGTCTGGTCGTGCTTCAGAGCTTGCCGGAATGAGTCGTGTAGAATTTTTACTCAGTCTCAGCCGCTATAATGTTTTTCCCCTGGCCTCCGAATTAGATGATTTAGAGCACGACCATGCTTCAAGCCATTAGCAATACATCTCCCTTACTCTATCTTTACCGTATAGGACTGATTGATCGACTTCCTGAAATTTTCGGAGAAATATGGACTCCCGAAGCGGTGAATGTTGAATTAATGGTTGGCGAAAAAAGTGGATATGATGTTCCAAACCTGTCAGATTTTTCATGGATCAGGCTCATAAACCCAAAAGCACAGCCTTCTGAATGGCTCTCATTAGACCTCGGTCCGGGAGAATTGGCGGCTATGTCGCTTGCTTTAGAAAATTCGCATTGTATTGTTTTGCTTGATGATATGCTTGCCCGTAGAACAGCTCATGCTGCCGGTTTACAGGTTTGGGGTACCCTTAAAGTATTACTGGAAATGAAAGCGCAAGGAGTTGTTAATAGGGTTGAGCCGTATGTCAATCGTTTGACTGATGCGGGAATGTGGGTTTCAGATGTTGTGAAGCGTCGGATTCTTGTGTTGGCAGGGGAGGGGGAATAGAATACTTGAACAACAGAACAAACAGGGGATAGCATAATGGCTGAGAAGATGAGGTTTAAATCGGTAGCGGAAGCTGCGGCGTTTCTTGCTGTGGATGATAGAGTTAAAAATCTTGTACAGGATGAGATTGACAACAGCCAAATCGTAAACAACCTTTTGCGGCTCAGACTGAGAAAAGGCGTATCACAAAAAGAGCTATCGAGGCGCATGGGGTGCGACTCAAGCAAGATATCAAGAATGGAAGGCGGTAATGATGTGCAGTTGAAAATTGGTGATGTCTCGCAGTATGCGTTAGCTCTTGGTGTCCAGATGAACCTGGTTTTTGAGGATACTGGTCGTTATTGATTGCCAAGAACCTCGAAAAGTCCATTCATCGACTCCTGCAATGCCATCGAACTCTCCTGCCACTCGGCAATTGCCTGTTTCAGGGAATCATGTTCATTACAGTTCGTGCCCACTCATTCGCCACCCCGGCTTTTCCTGAGTGCCATGCGACCCGTTTCAGTCAGGCGGTATTGCTGCTTACTGCTTCTTGGTTTGTCGGGAATCGTCATTTCGATAACTCCGATTTCCAGTGCTGGCAACAGATATGATTTACGGAAATGCTCAGCGTCCTTAAGCCCCATGGCATCTTGCAAAGTCTGCCGGTTCATTTCTCCTTTGAGATACTGTAATAACCTTTTTACTTCCGGGGTAACTTCCGGGGCATTGAAAATCACCGTGACTCCGAGCGCAGGATCAGAGTGCCAGACTGGAGCTGGCAGGCCGTTCTCCTGGCATTGCCGGATCATGAGAACGCTGCCCCGCCCGGCTTTTTCCATAAGGCCCAGCAAGTAGAGTGCATGGGGAATGTCGGGATTGCGAAGAACGGAAATATGGCCTTTCGCAAGGGCATTGACCAGAGCCTCACGAACCGCTTCTTCAGGGTAACGTGGCGAGTCTTGGTGTTTTGGGTTACATTTGATGACGCCGGAAACAGTGGGAGTGTTGCGTACAATAAACGAATAGGCCTCCTCAAAAATGGTATGTAGCGGCCCCTCGAAGGATTTCATGTCGCTGAAGGTGTCGCCGGTTTTATCATCACGGATGTAAATCACTGAATGTTAAGAGTTTTGAGAGGATCGAAACCGTTGCCGTATTCGTGAGGATATCCTTTGGGATTGCAGATCACTCTGGTCTCGCCGATTGAATACTCCATGGCGGTATGGCAGTGTCCACAGATCCAGTAGTCTATTTTATGGGAGAGC
>CAILXB010000154.1 GCA_903838025.1 uncultured Chlorobiaceae bacterium | reverse complement strand
CGTTCGAGAGCACTGTCGAGAGTTGCCAAAGAGACCAACAGCCAGGCCCTCGAAGCCGATGCGCTCCATTTCAGCTCCGATATTCTCAGCTCGGCGGTCGTACTCCTCGGTCTTTTTTGCGTCTCTCTGGGCATCACCTGGGCTGATGCCGTTGCAGGTATTGCCGTCGCCCTGCTGGTGGGATGGGCCGCTTTCAGCCTTGGCAAAAAAACCATCGATGTGCTGATCGACGCCGCACCCGAAGGGCTGGCCGACCGTATTGAGGAGATAACCATGGCAATCGGCGGCGTCATCGCAATCGACAAAATCCGTGTAAAACCGACCGGGCCGCAGGTCTTTATAGAAATGGCCATCTGTGTCAACCGAACCCTCTCGGTTGAAAAAGTGCAGGTAATATGCGCCGATATCGAGAAAAGGGTGCGCGAAGAGTTCCCCGTGGGCGATATCACCATCAACACCCGCCCCATTGCGCTCAACAGCGAAACCATCGCTGAACGGGTGCATGTCATAGGCCTCAATCACAACCTTCACGCCCATAACATTTCAACAAACCTCACGGATACAAAGAAGCACATCACCTTTGACGTCGAAATCGACCAGCAACTCACCATAAAGCAAGCGCACGATACCGTTAACGTTCTTGAAGAGGAGTTGCGACGGGAGTTCGACGGCGAGCTCGATATCTGCATCCATCTTGATCCGCTCCGCAACGAAGAGCGCTCTACCGGCTCCCTTCAGGCCGAAGAAAAAAAGATTGTTTACAACATTATTATCAAGGCATCACAAGAAATTGAAAAAATCCAGGATGTGCACGAAATTCATATCCATAAAACAGAAAAAGAGAAACTCTTCATTACCCTCCATTGCTCATTCAACGATGAGGTATTTCTTGAAGAGGTACACTCCCTCACCAGCCAGCTCGAAGGTGCCATCTACCGTGCCCTGCCCAACGCAAGCCGCGTAGTAATCCACGCAGAGCCACTTTTTGCGTAAAAAAAAATCTTTTTTTTGTATACCTTCATTAGTCTGGCAGATTGCGGCTGATGTCGTTAATTCAGCATCCACTTGGCCAATCTTTTTTTAAGTGGAAAAGTTTCACCAGCAATCATTCCGTCATAAAAAATACCATGAAAAGCAACAAACCAGTATGCGTTACCGGAGCTTCCGGATTTATAGCCGCCCATATCATCAAGGAACTGCTTGAGCGGGGATACCACGTCAGAGGTACTGTACGCAAAAGTCCGCAGAACTACCCTTTCCTGCTTACGCTTCCCGGTGCGGCAGAGCGGCTTGAGCTTATCGAGGCAAATCTTCTTACGGAAGGCTCTTATGACAAAATTGTCGAGGGGTGCGACTTTGTGCTTCATACAGCAAGCCCCTACACCATGAATGTCAAAAACCCTCAAACCGATCTGGTTGATCCTGCGGTGAACGGTACCGAAAGTATCCTTGAGAGTTGCCTGAAATCGGGATCGGTCAAACGGGTGGTTTTTACCTCTTCAATTGCCGCCATTACCGATGAGCCTGAAAGCACGAAGGTTTTTACCGAAAAAGACTGGAACACCATGTCTTCCCTTGAGAGAAACCCTTACCATTACTCAAAGACGCTTGCGGAACTTGCTGCATGGGATTTCATCATGAAAAAAAAGCAGCCCTTTGATCTGGTTGTTATCAACCCTTTTATGGTTATCGGCCCTTCAATTGGCCCATCGCTCAATACCTCCAACCAGATTATCCGCGACATCATGACGGGCATCTACCCTGGAATTATGGATATCAACTGGGGGTTTGTTGATGTACGGGATGTGGCAAAGGCACATATTCTTGCCATGGAAACCGGCGCAGCAAGCGGCCGTTACCTTTGCTCGGCTGATACAATGCACATGAGAGAACTGGTGGCGCTGCTCACATCCTCTGGTTTTGGAGGCTACGCACTGCCAAAAATCGATCTTTCAGGAAAAATGGGCACACTGCTCATGAAAGTACTTTCATTTACACAGCCAAGGGATACCGGCATGTATATCCGCACAACCATCGGGCGAACCATGCGCTACGACAATGCAAAAATAAAGCGGGAGCTTGGCCTCTCCTTCATGGATGTCAAAAAAAGCATTATTGAAACCGTAAACGATATGGTGAAATGGGGTCACCTCCCTCCGCCCAAACGATAAGTCAAACAATTGAGCCAGATCTGGCGACAAAAGGTTCGGATCCGGCGTTTATTCCACTATAATTTTATTCAACATGCAAAAATTCGGCAAAATAATACACTGCGCAGCACTGCCACTCTTGGCGTTGCTTTTTGCTCTTCTCTCATCTCCCCTTATGGCATTGCCTGTAACGACAGTAAATAGTGATGCCTTGTCAGAAGAGAGGGCAAAACTCTTGAGTGGAGAGGTCATTGTAACTGTCTCCGCCCTTCAGGAAGGGGTTACCAGCGTGGAGGGGAAAATTTATATTGCGGCACCGCCAAAAAAAGTGTGGCAAGTGATCACCGATTACAACAATCACAAAAATTTTGTCCCCAATGTGATCGACAGCGGAATCATTTCGGACAACGGAATTGAAACGGTGATGTTTGAGAAGGGAAAAAGCAGAATGTTGATCTTCTCAAAAGAGGTCTACATAAAAATGAAGGTGTGGGGAGATAACTTGACACGCCTCTGTTTTCAGCAAATCACCGGTGATTTCAAAGTTTATCATGGCGAGTGGCTTCTGGTCGATTACCCGCAGGGGGCAGGAACCTTTTTGACCTACAAGGCTGAAGTGAAGCCAGATTTTTACGCCCCGGCATTTGCGGTACGAAATGTGCAGAACCGCGACTGTCCCTTAATGATGCTCGCAATGAAAAAACAGGCCGAGTTCAACAGCGAAGAGACGTTATCCTCTTCTCGCAATGAGGGAGAGGGGGGAGTGACAAAAAATAGTGCGGTCGCCGACAACCCTTAACGACTGTACCGTTCGACGCTTCTTCATGATTGCAGCAATGCTCCGGATATTGCAAGACCATGCCCGAAAAACCGCTCCTGATTTTTTTAAACCGCCGGGAAACTGGGTGATGTAGAAAAGCGCTGCCGCCAGGTCGAGCAACAAGCGCAACGGAATCACCCAGAGGAGCCTCGCCGCACCAAGGTTCTTTAAAAGCATGGCCACATTGTTGCGGTGATTGAAATATATTTTTTCCGCCGACCCGCCCGGCAGTGACGCTCCCCCTTCGTGCAAAACAACGGAGGAGGGAACCGATCGAACCCGGTAACCGGCAAGTTTCATCCGCCAGGAGAGATCAATCTCCTCCATCTGCATAAAAAAATCTTCATCAAACCCTCCCAGCTCTTCGGCCACCGCCCTCTGGACAAACATGGCAACACCGGAGGCCCAAAAAATATCCTGCCCGCTCTCATACTGCCCCTTATCGGGCTCAACTCCCGAAAAGGTACGGCCAAGGCACCAGGGATAGCCAAGGCGATCAATCATACCGCCCGCCGCACCGGCGTAGTCAAATATTTTTTTCCCCTTTTTATAAGGTTTCAGCGCAAGGATTTTTGGCTGCAAAGCGCTAATGTGATCATCTTCAGAAACCGCTCTCACAAGTTGCTCAAGCCACAACGGATCATGCTCCGTGTCGTCATTCATGAAAACAACATAATCAGCCGTAGAGCTTTTCAGCCCTGCATTGCAGCCTCCAGCATACCCCCTGTTTTCCGCCAGCCGCAACAATCGCGCATTGCGGTAACGCTTTACAAGAAAGATAAGACCCGCCTCCGTTCCGCCATTATCGACCACAATGATGCCCATTGAGGGATAGCGTGTCTGTTCGAGCGAGTCAAGGCAGCGCTCAAGCATGTCGCGCCGCCTGTAATAAGGAATGATGATATCGACCGAGGGAGAGTGCCGTTCAGCATTATCAAGAGCGTGCATCGGCTCAGCGCAACCTCTTCCAGAACTCGGCGGCAAGACGGGCGCACTCTTCGGGGGTCGAAGAGCCTGCAATATGCTGCAAAAGGGCACT
>CAILXB010000153.1 GCA_903838025.1 uncultured Chlorobiaceae bacterium | reverse complement strand
TACTGGCCCGATTTTCACCGTTCACAGCTTTATGATGCCATACGGGAATTTCAAAGCAGGGAGAGGAGATTTGGGCGAACCAGTGAACAAATTCAGATAAAAAACAGACCGGCCAAAAAGCTTTAACCCGATTGATCCTGCAAATTTCATGAAACAAACGCAAAAACTGATAACCCTGATTCTGCTTGCTCTTGCACTCAATGCTGCAGGAGTAACCGTTGAAGCCAAAAATCTGCCAGTCAGAGATCGCAATGCTGCAGAAGAGGTAAAAGTCAATACCCCAAAAAAAGAGCTATACACCATAACAGCAATCTCTTTCAACGGACTTCAATCCCTCAGTGAGCAAGAATTAAAAAACAGTCTTCCACTCAAAATCACGGATAAAATTACCATCCCTGGCACAGAACTCTCGGGAGCACTGCAATATCTTTGGAAACTTCAGCTTTTCAGCGATATCAAGGTTGAAAAAACCGATGTCGGCCAGAATATGATTGCGCTGACATTTACGCTCAACGAACTGCCCTCGCTTGAAGAAATAACATTTTCAGGCAACAAAAAAATCGACAATGAGGAGCTAAAAAAAACAGCATCCCTTGGTACTGGAAAAAAAATTGGCGAACAGGAGTTGCTTACTGCTGCCAATAAAATTGAAAAACTCTACGCATCAAAAGGTTACCTGACCGCTGAAGCAAAATTTCACCTCCAGGAGAGTGGAAAAAATCAGGTCAAGGTACTTTTTTCGATTACTGAAGGAACGAAGGTCTCAATAGAAAAAATCACCTTTCACGGAAACTCTGCCTTCAACCAGAAAACGCTAAGAGGAGTTTTTCAGGAAACCAATCAAAACTCTTGGTGGCGTAAAATTTTTGGCACCCCGAAACTTGATACCGACAAATTCGATGAAGACAAAAATCTTCTGGTGGAGTTTTACCGGAACAACGGTTACCGCGATGCACGTGTCCTGAAGGATACCATAAGCTATACCGAAGACAAAAAAGGGCTCTTTCTCGACATTTATCTTGACGAGGGACCAAAATACCATATCCGAAACATCACATGGAGTGGCAATACAAAAGAATTTGCCTCAACAGAGATTCTCAATGGGATTTTCAAGATCAAACAGGGTAGCCTCTACAACGCAAAACTGATTCAGGAGAGACTCAACTTTTCGCAAGACAACTCCGACATCAGCTCCCTCTATCTCGATCGGGGCTACCTCTCTTTCAAGACAACCCTGGAGGAGAAGATTATAAAACCTGACCAGGTCGATCTGGTGATAGACCTGCACGAGGGCGAGCAGTTCCAGTTCAACACCATCTCAATCAGGGGCAACACAAAAACAAAAGATCATGTAATCCGCCGTGAGCTTTACACCATTCCTGGTGATATGTTCAGCCGAAAGAATGTTGTCCGCAGCATTCGGGAAATCAGCATGCTCAACTACTTCGATCCACAGCAGATCAACCCTGATATTCAGCCGAACCCTGAAAACAACACCGTTGACATGACCTACAATGTCACCGAAAAACAAACCGATACGTTTAATGCTTCCGTCGGATACAGCGGCAGTGGCATGACCGGTGCGCTTGGTGTCACCTTCAGCAATTTTTCGCTGCAAGACATCTTCAACGGTGAAGCCTACAAGCCCTTGCCACACGGTGACGGCCAGCAGCTCGGACTGCAGTGGCAGTTCGGCAGTTACAACTACAACACGCTCAGTCTCTCCTTTACCGAACCATGGGCATTCGGAACCCCTACGGCTGTAGGCTTTTCAGCATTCAGAACTCACCAAGCCTACGACTATACCGATAATGGCATTGACGATGCCAATGTCATCGACCAATACGGTACAACACTTTCAATCGGAAGGCGCCTCACCTGGCCGGATGACTACAGTTCCATCAACTGGAAACTGAAATACCTGCACAGTGAAGGTGGCTTTTTGAGCTTTGTCGATTATGTTGATCCCAATGCTCCTTACAAGGCTGACATCTTTTCAATATCACAAACTCTTGCCAGAAACAGCATCGACAGCCCTGTCTATCCGCGCATGGGCAGCAAAAACTGGTTTACGGCGGAGCTCGCTGGCGGCCCCCTGCCCGGAACTGTGGATTTCTACAAATTCACCGAAAGCTCAAGCTTTTACTTCCCGATCACAAAAAAGGTTGTCTGGAATATTTCGATGCAGCACGGGTATCTTTCGACCTTTTCCAAGAATGACTATATACCCTACACCGAGTACTTCTACATGGGCGGCACAGGCATGTCTTCACTGCCCACCATACCACTGAGAGGTTATGACGACCGAAGCCTCGGTTCAAAACTTGGAGGCAGCAGTACCAACAGTTCAGGCCTCTATGCAGGAAATATCTACTCAAAATTCAGCTCAGAACTACGTTACCCTTTTACCCTTTCGCCCTCTGTCAGCATTTATGGACTGATTTTTGCTGAGGCTGGCGATCTCTGGACAAACAGGCAAGCCGTCAATTTTTCGGAGCTTAAAAAATCAGCAGGCCTTGGCCTGCGGCTCTACCTGCCCATTATCGGTCAGATTGGGCTTGATTACGGCTATGGTTTCAATGCCGTTGAAAGTATTCCTTTGAAGACAAACCAGGGATGGAGCTTCATGTTCAGCTTCGGCTCAGCCACCGATTGAGCGAAAAAAATCATTAAAACAAAAAATCTCCCCTTGAACCGGGAGATTTTTTGTTTTACCTCTTTTGTTTTACCTCTGTCAACTCGCTCATGAGCTGCTTTTCAGCCGGGTTATTTCGTCGCGCAACCTTGCAGCCTCTTCATAGTTTTCGTTGTTAATAGCCTCATTAAGCTCCGACTGCAACTCATCGAGTGGCGTATCGGTACGAAGCAAGCCTGGCTGCATCACTTCGTCAGGTTCAAGTGGCACATCATCTTCCTCCTCCTCTTTCTGCTCCTCCTTGATTCCAGCCTCATTCATGATCTCTTCAGTTACAAAGAGGGGTGCATTGAAACGGACGGCAATGGCAATGGCATCACTCGGCCGTGCATCAATTTCGTGCACCTCTCCATTCACCTCACAGACCACTTTGGCATAAAAAGTCTCATTGTGCAGTTCATCAATAATTATCTCATTGACATGCAGATGAAATGCATCAGCAATATTCTTGAAAAGGTCATGAGTGAAGGGGCGCGGAGGTTTAATGTTTTCAAGTTTGAGGGCAATAGCCTGTGCCTCAAAGCCTCCGATGATGATAGGAAGCTTTCTCTTTCCCTCAAGCTCATAAAGGATAAGGGCATAGGCTCCGTTGGTATGGGGACTTGTAGAAAGCCCAAGAATATCTACCTGAAGTTTACGCATGGATTCACAAAAAAAGATTAACGTTGCCGCGAAGTAATAAAATCAGCCATCTCCGCTCTCTTAACACTAAAGTACAGTTAATCATCTCTTCTTCAAAAATTCCTGCAACTCCTCGATCAGTTTTGGCAGTACAAGATGCACGTCTCCAACAATACCGTAATCGGCAACATCGAAAATCGGGGCATGCGGGTCTCGATTGATAGCGACTATTGTACCAGCAGAGCCGATGGCCGCAAGGTGCTGGGGAGTGCCCGATATGGCGCAGGCCAGGTAGAGTGCCGGTGCTACGGTTTTGCCGGTCTGACCGATCTGTTCTGCATGGGGGCGCCACCCTTCATCAACCACCGGGCGGCTCGCCCCCACAGCCCCACCAAGAAGCCGGGCAAGCTCTTCGAGCAACGCAAAACCCTCAGCGCTCCCCATTCCCCGTCCTCCGGCAACAACAATGGTCGCCTCAGCCACATCCCGCACACCCTTGTGCATCGCAATACAGCGAACCTGCGGAAAAAGCTCTTCACTGGTATGTAAAGAGGGCTCAAGAGTCTCAAAAGTGATTCTTGAGCCGGAAGTTGTTGCAGAAGAGAAGGAGCGAGTGGCGTGCGGAATAATTGTATAAATTTTCAGGGGACAGCAGGGAGCAAAGGATGCTATGGCTGCACCGGAATAGATGGGTCGCTGGCAGGCTCCACCATTCCACCATGCTTCGTCAACGGTGCATCCGGAAAGAAGTGAAGCCTGGAGGCGGACAGAAAGCCTTGGTGCAAGATCACGACTGAGTGCCGTATCGGCAAAAAAAAGGGTGGTCGCCCCGACCCTCTTCATGGTGTCAGCAATAAGCCTTGTATAGTGCTGCGGATTGCAGAGCCTGTAAGCCTCTTCATTGGCATGATAAACAACCCCCTGTCCGGCAAGGACTCCGTCAAGTTGCCGAATATCTGCTGGACCAGCAAGGAGTGCAGAAACAGAGGTGTCAGGGTAAAGGGCCGCAAGCTCCTGCACAAGGTTCCACGTATCAATGGATGCCTTTTTTACAATACCCTCCCTCTGTTCCAGAAAAACCAGAAATATTTTCATTGCGCCTCTCTTTTTCCCGCGTTGGTTCAGAATGTTGGCTCAAAAAGTATCTGCTCAGTGCGTCGATTCAGCATGTCAATTCAAAAAAGAACATGTTCATGAGCAAGCTGCCTGACCAACTCTTGGGTATCAGGCAAAAAACGGCATTTCTTTTCCTTGACAAGAGGTTTTATACTCGTGATGGAGACAAACTGGCTCGTGCTGATGGTGATCGACAAAAAATCAATCGGTTTTTTGCGCGCCTCCATGACCGCCTTGATGGTGGTTTTCCGAGGCACATTCAACCCTTTTTCAACACTGAAAAGTGCTGGATAGTGCACTTCAAGCGACTCAATACCTCCTTCAATTTCCCGTTCAACCTGAATGGTCGCCAGAGAGGCCTCCAGCTTGATAATGGCACCGACAGATTCCATGCCAAGCAGTTCGGCGAGCATCAGAGGAACCTGGGCGCTTTGAAAGTCGGTTGAGTGTTTACCGCAAAAAACAAGGTCAGGGAGAGCATCCCCATAAACATCCGTAATAGCACGGCTGAGAATCAGGGCGGTCTGAAAAGGGTCTGAATGCTCTGTAGGGCTGAGCAGAAAAGCACGGTCTCCGCCCATGGCAAGGGCTTTGCGCAACATCTCTCTGGCTGAAGAGGGCGCAACACAAAAAAGGGTAACCTGGCTACTCCCCTCAAACCGCTCCTTAAAACGCACCGCCTCTTCAAGAGCATACTCGTCGAAGGGATTCATCACCTCGTTAACCCTTGAAAGATCAATGGCTCCCCCAACAAAGCTGATCACTGATGAAGTATCGGGTACCTGACAGAGACAAACGGCAATACGCATAAGTATTCTCTTTCGTGATGGACAAAAAAAGCCATACAACGAAGAAAGCCGCATTGAAGCGGCTTTCTTCGCACAAAACAAGTGCCCGAGAGGAGATTCGAACTCCTACACCTTTCGGCGCTACCCCCTCAAGATAGTGTGTCTACCAATTTCACCACTCGGGCTTGTCGTACTGCTGAATGCAAAAAAAACATTCGGTGAGAATAGAAGGACTCGAACCTTCGACCCTCTGCTTAAAAGGCAGATGCTCTACCGACTGAGCTATATTCTCAACCTGTAATAAAGGTACTGGAGTACCGGAACTTACTTATTCTGGTATCTCTGGCGCTTCTTGTGCC
>CAILXB010000152.1 GCA_903838025.1 uncultured Chlorobiaceae bacterium | reverse complement strand
TGGATGTTTTTGCAGCTTGCAACCGTTCCCGTTGCTACAACTGTACCGATGAGATCGTTCCTGAAAGGAGCTTCGTGTATATTGATCGAAGCAAAGGGAAGAGAGACCACTACTTCACCGTATTCAGAGGCCGGAGTAACAACACCGCTGACAGGGTCAAACACTCCAATCCAAGCCAGCCCGAATTTGCCGGACTCCACGGCAACACGGCAAACAGAGGGGAACAATCGCTCTTTATCTTTAACGCGCACAAGCGTTTCATTAATCTGCGACAGTGTTGCATACAATCTGTTGAGATGCTCAATCCTCAATTCGTTTTGTTTGCGGATGGTAATATCGCGTGTGACCTTGGCAAAGCCCGTCAATTGGTGATGATCATCATAGGTCGGGGTAATCACAGCATCTGCAAGAAATCGCGTGCCATCCTTGCGCACCCGCCAACCCTCATCCTCCACTCTTCCCTGTTCAGTCGCAGTGTTCAGTAACCAGGAGGGCATCCCTGCAGCAATATCTTCCCTGGTAAAGAACCGGGAAAAGTTCTGACCGATAATCTCGTCAGCCCTATAGCCCTTCAAGAGTTCAGCGCCTTTATTCCAGCTCATGATAGTGCCGTTAGTATCGAGCATAATGATGGCATAGTCCTTAACGCTTTCGACCATCATGCGAAAGCCCTCTTCGCTCTTGCCCAGGGCGATCCCGGCACTCTTCAACAATGCTTCGCCTTGTTCTTTCTCCTTTTTTTCGGCTTTGATCAGATAGAGTGTTTGCGTCAGCATAAAAACCAATGCAATTCCGAGGACGATAAAAGCCAACCGTGTGCGCACCAGGTTGAGCTGGGCATCATCAACCGTAAAGAGCGTACGCTGATCTACCAAATCGACAGATTCACCGATCTGTCGCATGATGTTTCGCTTGGCTTGGTGATAGTCTGCGTCATGAAGCCTCTGCATCGCCATGTTGCGATTTGCATCTGTTGGAGGTGTCGTGGATTCGACGAGTGCCATGGCTGTGAATTCGATACCTGTGAGCCAATCTGACGCTGCCTTGGCAGATTGCAGGTACTTTAATTCTTCGGCAGTAAATCCGGCTTGCCGCATTAACTCCAGCATCGAAATAGCTTGCCCAAACGAACGCGGCCGAGCGTCATCGTTCAGGACCAAATCCCAATAGACATGGCCGTAATCGACTGGACGGGGCGATTTGCCGTCACGTATTGCCAGAATTTCCAGGTAGTGCTGTTTGTATATCGGATTCCCCGTAGCAATGTAGGTACGCACCATCCGGGTCAAATCATCTGACGATTGCCTCAGTTCATCACTCAGTTCAAAGAAAGTTATTCGCTGTTTGTGTGCTCGATCAACGTTCTCTTCGGCAGTGATATAGATACCGAAAGAAACAATGGAAAGCGTACAAATAGCTGCGGTTAACCAAGTGCTGATCGTAGATTTTGTGAATTTTTGCACGATACCCCCCATAAGAAATATAGACTGCCTTCAAAAAGATTCGACTCCGATCCCTTTGGTTAGGGATATAATGCCTCCCCCCAAAATATTCAAATGCAAAACATGTCAACTGGCAACATCTCGACCAATGCGGTCGATGCAAGGTACGCTTCCTTGCAGATAGCAAACCTCTTGTTGTTAGGAATTTAATCCTTACAGCAGAACGAAAAAACTATCAAAAAAGCTCTAAACTATTACATTGCGCAGTACCATTTCAGCGGAATTCACGACCATCTTATTGTGGTTGGCTGTGATGCTTCGGCGCAAAAGCAAGCGGGCAAGCAAAGCAAAAGCATCGTGCGCCGGGGCGGGAGCGCTGAGGCGGAGCTGGCTGCTGTACGCAAAAAAAACATAACAAGGCTTGTTCTTGCTCAATATTAACCCTATAATGAAGCATAGGTTTTAGCTTTTTTTTATCGTCAATTAAGGCGTGCTTGGTTTCTCATTTGCCACTACACCACTGCAAGCCCAACCTCTAAGAAAAGCAATGGTTATGCCTCCCCCCCCCCCCCCCCCTCAAAACGTTGTAAGGGTTGTGATAGCCAGCAATGGCTCTGTTCTATGGACTTCAGCGCCATGAGGTATCAACTTGAGCGCCTTGTTGAGTGCATGCCAAATGGCTTTACCTGCAGGCCGACTGTTTCCTGTAAATTTTTGTCATGGATACTATCATGAAAAATGATAATCCTCATCCATTAGACCCCTCTGAGTTACGGAAGCGGGCTGAGAAGCGACTAAAAAAAAGCGATGTTACTCATGATTTTCTCCGCTCGAAAGAAGAGTTGCAGCGTATGGTGCAAGAACTCTCGATTCACCAGATTGAGCTTGAGATGCAGAATGAAGAGCTTCAGGATTCAAGGAATGAAATCGAGAGGGAACATAATCGCTACATCAATCTCTACGATTTTGCGCCGGTCGGCTATCTGACGCTTGCTCGAGATGGC
>CAILXB010000151.1 GCA_903838025.1 uncultured Chlorobiaceae bacterium | reverse complement strand
TCAATTACTGAATCTCAAAATAGAAGAAAAGAATTTTCTGATTTATTTGGTCAATGGTCGATTCAAGAAAAAGAAGAATTTGACAAAAGGATAGCAGATCTTGAAGTGATACATGAAGCGGACTGGAATCAATGAAAAAGATATTGATTGATACAAATGCCTATAGTAGTTTTATGGCTGGAAATCAGTTGATATTTGATTGCATTGTGGAATCAGGTATCATCTATTTGTCATCGATAGTCATCGGAGAGTTATTCGCAGGTTTTTTTGGCGGAAACAAAATTGCCAAGAATCGGCATGATTTAAAAGTTTTTATAAGTAAATCTGGTGTTCAAATAGTTGATGTCACCATTGAAACTGCAGAAATATTTGGAGAAATAAAAAACGAATTAAGTAAAAAAGGTAAGATGATTCCAGTAAATGATATTTGGATTGCGGCTCAAACAATCGAAACCGGATCAAAATTAATAACATTCGATGGTCATTTTAACAATATTTCCGGATTAAGAATATGGGAAGAAATAGTGAAAAAAGATGGCTGACATTTGTTCGATTTGCATTTCTTTGTTTGGCTGAAAATATTGTGGCTTCTCCCTTGGATGTCCCAACCATTAAAGCTCAAATTTCGACGAAAGAGATTGTAGATTGTATCCGTGAAGGAAGGGAACGGTAGAGCCCTCAAACAGATGCAAAAAGCCAACAGCTTGTTGGCCAATTACCGCCGGGCGCTTCAGGCCTATAAAATCATCAAGTTGACTAATGAGTGAACTGACATTTTACAAGACGCTGCTGATCGACATTAAGCAGCGTATACGGCAAGCGCAAACAAAAGGGATCCTCTCTGCCAATTCGGAACGGATTTTCCTGTATTGGGAGATCGAAAAGATGCTTGTGGAGAAACAAAAGGTGGCGGGTTGGGGTGCTGCGGTAATGCCCAGGCTTTCAAAGGATATCCATAACGCCTTGCCTGAGGTCAAGGGCTTTTCTGAATGGTATATCGGGTATATGAAACGTTTTGCAAGATAATTTGAACCCTCAATTTTGCAACAGGCTGTTGCAAAATTACCGGAGCATGCCTTGCTTGCAGGTATTCCGTGGGGTCATCACTGCTTGTTGATTGAAAAAATCAAGGGTGTACCCCCGGTTTGATTCTGGTACATGGAGCAGTCTGCAACAAATGGCCGGAACCGCGATACCCTTGCCGCAATGCTTTGAAGTATTGTCATCCTCAGATTATTCCGCATAAAACTCATTTCGATTTTTCCTGTAACTGTCTTTATCTATTGTATTTGATGTGAATAAATGATAAATATGAGGCGTTGCGCAACCTCGACCTCCATAAAACCCAAGCTCATGCTCTCCACTGTAAACCTCACAGCAACCCGCAGCAGCCAATGAGCATCACACCGTACCACAGCAAGTATTTTGCCTACGACCTGACCCGTCGTCGGGCACCAAACGGCATGGACCGCTTGTCGATGGCACTGTTTGATGCGGCTGTTGATCTGAACCCCCATCAGATTGAGGCGGCACTCTTTGCACTTCAGTCGCCCCTTTCAAGGGGTGTGATTCTTGCGGATGAGGTTGGTCTTGGCAAGACGATTGAGGCAGGAATTGTGCTTTGCCAGTTCTGGGCGGAACGCAAGCGGCGGTTGCTGGTGATTTGCCCGGCATCGTTGCGCAAGCAGTGGGCGCTTGAGTTGCAGGAGAAGTTCAATCTGCCATCACTGGTGCTTGATGCCAGAGCCTGGCGTGAGGCGCAACGGAACGGTCGCGACCCATTGCATGAGAAGAGTGTGCTCATCATCTCCATGAATTATGCCCATGTTTTGCGGGAGGAGTTGAAGAGCATCGCTTGGGATCTTGTGGTGATTGATGAAGCCCACAAGCTGCGGAATGCCTACCGGCCAAGCAACAAGGTTGGTCAGGGTATACGCTGGGCTACCGAGGATTGCCGCAAGCTTCTTTTGACCGCAACGCCACTTCAAAACTCTCTGCTTGAACTCTACGGGCTCTCAACCCTTATTGACGAGCAATTGTTCGGTGATGCGGACTCTTTCCGGTCACAATACGCCAGTGCGGGGAGCGATCTCGAAGCACTTCGTCAAAGACTTTCGGGATTCTGCAAACGCACCTTGCGAAATCAGGTAACAGAATATATCCGTTATACCGAACGCCATCCAATTACCCGTCACTTCTCTCCAAGCGACAATGAACATGCGCTGTACGAAGCGGTATCCGGGTTTCTCCAGCGCACAGAGAGTTATGCGCTTCCCAAACGGCAGCGCCACCTGACCGCACTTATTCTGCGCAAACTGCTTGCATCATCGTCGAAGGCCATCGCGGCGACACTCGACACGTTGAGAATCCGGCTTGAAGCGCTTCGTGACGAGAAGTCTCTGAACGACAGGGAGTTCACCGAGGCACTCCTTGAGGCGGAGGAGATGGAGAGTGAGCTGCTTGATGAGATTTTGGCGGAGCCTGAAGAAACGGAAACAGATAGTCCGTCACTTGCTCCTGACCGGAAGAAGCTGCGTGAAGAGATTGAAATTTTGGAACGACTTGCCACCTGGGCTCGCAGTATCGGTACTGATACGAAAACCAAAAGCCTGCTGACGGCTCTCGATATTGGTTTCGAGCAGATGCAATCAACCGGAGCCTTGCGCAAGGCTTTGATTTTCACTGAATCGCGACGCACACAAGAGTATCTCAAGAGCTTTCTGGACTCTCATGGCTACAGCGGCAAGGTGGTGCTTTTCAACGGCACCAATGGTGGAGCGGAAGCCACTGAAATTTATCGGCAATGGGTTGACAAGAACCGTGAAAGCGGTCGCGCATCGGGTTCGCGTGCTGTGGATGTGCGGACGGCGCTGATTGAACAGTTCCGGGATGAGGGCTCCATCATGATTGCCACTGAAGCTGCTTCAGAAGGGATCAACCTCCAGTTCTGCTCTCTCGTTATCAACTACGACCTGCCCTGGAATCCGCAGCGTATTGAACAGCGGATCGGTCGCTGCCATCGCTACGGCCAGCAGCACGATGTTGTGGTTATCAACTTCCTGAACGAGCGCAACGAGGCTGACCGGCGTGTGCTGGAACTACTTGGCGAAAAGTTCAACCTTTTCAGCGGAGTATTCGGCGCTTCCGATGAAGTGCTTGGCACCATTGAATCAGGGGTTGACTTTGAACAGCGCATTCTCGCCATCTATCAGGAGTGCCGCACTCCGGAAGAGATTGATGCAGCATTTCATACCCTGCAAGCTGAAAT
>CAILXB010000150.1 GCA_903838025.1 uncultured Chlorobiaceae bacterium | reverse complement strand
CAGCTCTGAAGCAAAGTACGGAGGCAACTGGTCAATATTTTGAATATTATTCATACTGACATCATCTTCAGCAACAGCAATAATCTTGTCATCACCCTCTCCATGATCAATCATACGCATAACGCCGATTACCCTTGCTCTCACCATGCACATCGGCACTATGTCACACTGAGAAATCACAAGAATATCAAGCGGATCGTGGTCATCGCCGAGAGTCTTGGGTATAAAGCCGTAATTGGCGGGATAAAAAACAGCAGAAAAAAGCACCCGGTCAAGCTTCAGCATTCCGGTTTTTTTGTCAAGCTCGTATTTCGTTCTGCTGCCCTTTGAAATCTCGATAATAGCGGTAACGATATGCGGCTGCTCTTCTCCTATCTCAACATCATGCCATGGATTAAAATTCATAGTGTAACCGGGCTTAGAGTTATTGAAAAACGAGTGCTATTATAGCGATTTTTTTAACATCAGACAATCAAATAAAAGCTCTCCTACGAGGGCTGTAAATTGCATATATCTTGAAAATATTGTTGTAGAGTTCAAACTTTATTGATTTCTTGTCGTCAAGGTTTTTTACTATGAATTTCAGTTGTGTAAGTCATGTTAGCAAAGCGGATCATACCCTGTCTCGATGTGCGTGACGGCAGGGTGGTAAAAGGAATTAACTTTGAAGGATTGAGAGATGCGGGCTCCATCCTTGAGCAAGCGCGCTTCTACAATAACGAGCTGGCTGACGAGCTTGTTTTTCTTGATATTTCAGCATCGCTTGAATCCCGCAAAACGACACTTGAAGAGGTGTTGAAAGTTTCCGGCGAGATCTTTATTCCTCTCACGGTCGGGGGCGGAATCAGTTCTGTTGAACGCGCCAAAGAGGTTTTTCTGCACGGCGCCGACAAGGTGTCAGTCAATACTGCCGCCGTCAACGACCCGCATCTGATCACCCGCATTGCAGAAAAATATGGATCTCAGGCTGTTGTCGTTGCCATCGACATCAAGAAAATCGGAAACGACTACATTGTCCATACCCATTCAGGTAAAAATCCAACCTGCTTTGAAGCCATTGAATGGGCTCAAAAGGTTCAGGCGCTCGGCGCCGGAGAACTTCTTTTGACCAGCATGGACCGGGACGGCACACAAGAGGGTTATGACAACGATATTCTCTGCAAGGTTTCAACGTCAGTGCATATTCCAGTCATCGCATCCGGAGGCGCAGGAAACCTTGAGCACCTTTATGAGGGATTTACCAAAGGCCGCGCCGATGCCGCGCTTGCTGCATCTATTTTTCACTTCAGGCAGCACTCCATTCTTGAAGCAAAGGAGTACCTTCGGGAAAGAGGTATCCCTGTCAGAATTTGAAAAGAGAGTCCTGAACAACAAAAATTTCAACCGCCCTCTTCCATCAAATGCTTGCGGATATCCGCCAACTCCTTCAGGCGTTGCGGGCTTGCTTCAGGATATGACAAGCCGAGGCCATGCAGAGTGTGAACAATAATTTGTGAAACCATCAGTCGCGCATTTTGTTTGTCATCAGCCGGAACAACGTACCATGGAGCATGTTTGCTGCTTGTTGCGCTGTAACAGGCCTCATAAGCGAGCATATACTCTTTCCAGGACGGTCTCTCCTGAATATCGGAGACACTGAATTTCCTGTTTTGTCACGGAGCGTCAATGCGATCAAGAAATCGTTTCCGCTG